>NZ_JAOYTM010000014.1:0-236603 GCF_025847435.2 Pseudomonas sp. BT-42-2 | reverse complement strand
CCCGTTCCCACAGGTGCCCCGCTGACTCTGGATTCAGCGGGGTACCTGTGGGAACGGGCTTGCCCGCGAAGAGGCCGGTATGCCTTGCTCGGTTTCCTGCCACCCCGCACAATGTCAGGTCACCCAAGCGTCAACCCGCAGGAACCTGCATGAAACTCGACAAACCCACCGCCATCGCCCGGCGCAACCAAGCGTTGGCCCGGCCGGTGCTCAACAGCGACAACTCCCTGTTCGCCATTCTCGACACCAAGCGCAACCTGTGGTGGTTCGAAGTGCCGATGGCGCTGCTGCGCAAAGGCCAGCCCGACTGGGTCAACCTGCTGCTGCACACCCCCGAATCCGATGAGTTGCAGCACCTGAAGGTGCCGATCAACTTCTTGCGCGCCCATCAAGAACAGATGGAAGTGCGCAAGCCCGGCAAGCGTCGCTCGACCATCAGCCTGGCGCTGAGCGCCGACCGCGACTCACTGCTGCGCGACACCCGCCCGGGCGGCGAGCAACTGGACTTCCGCCCGTTCGTGCAGGTCTGATCAGACCCGCTCGATGCGATCGTCATGGATGACGATCCGGCCCGCCTTGAACAACGCGCCAATAGCCTTCTTGAAGTTGCCCTTGCTGACGTTGAACAGCTTGCTGATCAGCTGCGGATCGCTCTTGTCACACACCGCCAGGGTGCCGCCTTCTGCTTCCAGGCGCGCCATGATCTGCTCTTGCAGGGTATCGGCCAGGGCTTGGCCGACCGGCTGCAGGCTCAGGGCGATCTTGCCGTCGTGACGCACTTCCTTGATGAAGCCCTTCTCGTGCATGCCCGAGCGCAGGAACTTGAACACCTCGTTCTTGTGGATCAGGCCCCAATGGCGGTTGTTGATGATCGCCTTGAAGCCCATCGGCGTCTCGCCTGCTACCAGCAGCTCGACCGGCTGGCCCACCGCATACTCGGCCGGGGTGCGGTCCAGGTAACGGTCCAGCCGCGCCGTGGCGGTGATGCGCCGGGTGCGTTTGTCCAGGTAAGCGTGGATCACGCAGTAATCGCCAACCTTCAGCGGCTGCTGCTCTTCGGAATAAGGCATCAGCAGGTCTTTGCTCAGCCCCCAATCGAGGAAGATACCGGCGCCGTTGATGTCCTTGACCTTGAGGCTGGCGAATTCGCCAACCTGCACCTTGGGTTTCTCGGTGGTGGCGATCAGTTGGTCTTCGCTGTCCAGGTAGATGAACACGTTGAGCCAGTCGTCGAGCTCGGTCGGCGTATCCTTGGGGATGTAGCGCCGCGGCAGGAGGATCTCGCCATCCGCGCCGCCATCCAGGTAAAGGCCGAATTCGACATGTTTGACGATTTGCAGACTGTTGTAGCGCCCAAGTAGAGCCATGTGTGAAAAACCCTCATCACAAGGCACCCAGTCAGTGGACGCCTTGTCGATTGATGCCCGGGCCACGAGGCCAGGGCTGATATGCGTGGTGAAAGGTACAGGCTGAGCGCGTGTTCGCCAGTGCAATCAGCCAGCCAGTGTGGCCCGACGCTCGGCAAATGCACGAAAATCCCGGTCATGCCCCCATAGTTTGTCCAACTGAGCCCGCTTCCTTTGACTCGGCTGCTGCTTGTCGAGTGCAGCCAGGGCCTTGCCCCACCACACTTCACGACAAGCGTCCAAATAAGCGCCAGGGCGAGGTGTGCGGCCCAGCAGGTAATACCTGCCGATCCTGCGCAGGTCTGGGTGCAACCGCCAAAGCTTGCACTTGTTGGTTACCCTGTCGACCAGGCTCAGGGGCGGTATATGGCTTGGCACCTCGCCTGACGCCTCGACCAGAGCCTGACTGAAGTGCTCCCCATGCGTCTGGAAAAACAGCTTCAGCATCGCGTGGTGGTAGTCCTTCTGCGAATAGTAGTGGTGCACACAGTCGCGTGCCTCAGCCACCTGCTTGTCCGCCAGCACGAATGAAACGGCAATCTGTTCCAACGTATGCAACTGAGTGTGCAGGTGCGCCCACTGGTCGATCAGGCCTATGGCTTGATCCATTTGTGCCACACCCTGCGCGGTCATCCCGCAGATGCCACTGTTATACAACCGCAGGCTGGCGGGCGGAGTACCACCGCTGGCCGCTAGTTGGCTGACCAGCCCAGTGTAATCCTTGCGCTTGGATGCTTCGCGCCAGTGGAACTCAAACTGATCCATCACACACTGATCATCGCTCACACGCTCGAACAGCGCGGCCGGATCGCTGAGGAAGATGGTGTCGGTATCAACGAAAATAGTCTTGCGCGCAAGCTCCAGACCCAGGCGAATGGCACAGGCCTTGCGTCGATGAACATAGCCTGCAGTGCCCATCCAGTCGGCGAGCGTCGCCTCATCCAATGCCACGACGCGAACCGGCCAGCCAGCCAATGCCTGTGGCTGATCAGTAAGCACGGTAATGCTGAAGCTCTCGCGATTGGCCTGATGACGCAGGGCGGACAGGATGCTGAACTGCGCTTCACGCCGGTAAATACTTTTTTTACCGTACAAGAAGTACAACAAGTGATTCGGTTGCATAAAACCTAGGTACCAGTGCTTTGCGTTGGCTACACGCCAAACCTCGGCATGATGCCATATCCGGCCCAGAGCCTCCAGACGAGCGCTTGGATAGGGGCCTACGCCGGTCAGAAATCCCTGCACTGATCAATCACTGCGCCAATCACGGTGGCCGGATCTATAGTGACAGCAACGACCACCGGGGATTGATCCAGCGGAACCGCCACGAGCACCGGCGCGTCTACACCCTGGCCAGTCTTCAGCAAGGATTCGCTCATGCTCAAGCGCCTGACCAAAGCCCTGCGCCCTATCTTGATCGGCCTCGGTGTTGTCGTGGCCGTCGTCGCCTGCAGCCGCATCGACCTGGCCTATCGCAACCTCGACACCTTGGTGCCGTGGTCGCTGGGCGACTATCTGGACATGAACCGCGAGCAAAAAGCCTGGCTCGACCAGCGCTTGCAGCAGCACCTGGCCTGGCACTGCAAGACCCAATTACCAGGCTATCTGGACTGGTTGGACAAGATGCGCGAGATGGTCGCCCGTGACCAAGTCACCGATCAAGCCCTGCAGCAGCGCACTGCCGAGGCGCGCCAGGCGATTGCTCGGGTCACCGAGGCGATCACCCCATCGGCCACCGAGCTGCTGCGCGGCATGAACGATGCGCAAGTCGAAGAGATGCGTCAGGCGTTCAGGGAGGATATCCGCGAACGTCAACGCAAATACGTCGAAACGCCACTACCGAAGCAGATCCAGAACCGCGCAACCCGCATGGAAAAACGCCTGACCCCCTGGTTAGGAGAGCTCAACGCGGCCCAACGCCAGCGCGTCATGAGTTGGGCGCAAGCCCTGGGCGACCAGAACCGCCAGTGGATCGCCAACCGCGCCCACTGGCAGCAGCAGTTGGTGCTCGCCATGGATCAGCGTGCCACGCCCAACTTCGAGCCGCGCCTGGCGCAGTTGCTGCAACGTAAGGAAAGTCTGTGGACGCCGGAGTATCGCGCCGCTTTTCAAAACTCCGAATTGCAAGCGCGTAGCTTGTTGGTCGACTTGATGCGCGAAAGCAGCCCTGCCCAGCGCCAGTACTTGCAGGAGCGGTTGGTCAAGGTGCGCACCAGCTTCAGTGAACTCAAGTGCCTGAAAGGTTAATGGCGTGTCAGCTAATTACCTTTGTTTACGCCGATACGGAAACACATCGATCACCTTGCCGCCCTCGATCGCCGCTTGCAGCCCTTTCCAGTAATCGGCGTCATACAACTCGCCATGCAAACGGCTGAACAACCTGCGCTGGCCGATATCGGCAAACAGAAACGGCGGAAACTCTTCAGGGAAAACATCGTGCGGACCAATCGAATACCACGGCTCTCCTGACATCTCATCTTCCGGGTAGCGCGGCGGCGGGATATGGCGAAAATTCACTTCGCTCAGATAGCAGATCTCGTCGTAGTCATAGAACACCACACGGCCATGGCGGGTAACGCCAAAGTTCTTCAGCAGCATGTCACCGGGAAAGATATTGGCCGCAGCCAGCTGCTTGATCGCCAACCCATAATCTTCCAGCGCCTCCAGCACCTGGGCTTCGCTGGCCTGCTCCAGATACAGGTTGAGCGGGGTCATGCGCCGTTCGGTCCAGCAGTGGCGGATCAGTACCGTATCGCCTTCCAACACCACGGTGGAGGGCGCCACCTCGAGCAACTCCGCCAGGCACTCAGGCTCGAACTTGCCCCGCGGAAATCGAAAATCCGCGAACTCCTGGGTATCGGCCATGCGTCCGACCCGGTCGACGCTCTTCACCAGGCGATACTTGTCGATCACTGTGGCGCGGTCGACCGTTTTCGATGGCGAGAAGCGGTCCTTGATCAGCTTGAATACCGTATTGAAGCCCGGCAGGGTAAACACCGTCATCACCATGCCCCGCACCCCTGGCGCCATGATGAAGCGGTCGTCGGTACTGGCCAGGTGGTTGATCAATGCCCGGTAGAATTCCGACTTGCCATGCTTGTAGAACCCGATCGAGGTGTACAGCTCGGCAATGTGCTTACCGGGCAAGATGCGCTTCAAGAAGTTGACGAACTCCGCTGGTACCGGCACATCGACCATGAAGTACGAGCGGGTGAACGAGAAGATGATCGACACCTCGGCTTCATCAGTGATCAAGCCATCGGCCTCGATGCCATGCTCCTCGCGGTGCAGCAGCGGGATGACCAGTGGCCACTGCTCATCCTGGGTATACAGGCGCCCGACCAGATAGGCACCTTTGTTGCGATAGAGCACCGGTGAAAACAGCTCGATGGCCAGCGCGGGATCTTTGCACACCCAATCCGGCAGGCAATCGCGCAACTGCTCCTCCAGCCGTACCAAATCACCTTCCAGATCGCCATAGCCGACGCTGAACGGGTAATCCGTGAACAGCGCCCGCAGCAGCCCCTTGAGGCCGCCGTCGCCGAGTCGATAGGTACGGGTTTGCGCCGCACGCTCGTGGCTGCGCATCGCCGGCCGGGTGGTGTGGATGAACATACAGCCATCGCTGATCTGGTCGTGACTGAACAGGCTGCAGAACAGCGAGTTGTACCAGGTTTCGGACAGCTCATCGTCCAAACGCGGATCGATCAGGCGGATGTAGGCGCTCTTGACCAACGGCCACTGCTCGACGTCTAGCAACACGTCTTCATCGAAGGCATCGCGCAACCAGCCATTGACCTCGCCCACCTTCGACTCATACAGATTGATACGCGCAGCGGCAGCGCGCTGGATCTGCTGCCACTGCGCCTGCTCGAAGCGCTCGCGGGCCCCCAGGGTGATGCGGCGAAAGTGCTCGCGGTAGTTGTCGAAGCCATCGAGGATCATCCGGGCGATCTCGCTGGCCGGCCAGTGCTGGGTCATACAAGAGCCTCCGCGCGGGGTTCAGCGCTGAGCTTAGCCACTGTGCGCCTGTTTGGTGAACTCCAGGCCACTATCGCGGGGCAAGCCCGCTCCCACGCCACATCCCTTTCTCCCCAGCGCAAGGGGTGCTGCCAGTTTCCATGCCACATTTTTTTCTCCCCAGCGCAAGGGTGCTGCCAGTTTCCATGCCACATTTTTTTCTCCCCAGCGCAAGGGTGCTGCCAGTGTCCACGCCACATTTCGCCCTGCCCAACGCATACGTGGGAGCGGGCTTGCCCCGCGATAGCGCCCTCAAAATCACAGATATACATAGCAAGAAAGCACAAGAACCGCTCAGCCCCGTGCCGTACACTGCCGCCCTGCCCTGTTGCCGGAGACCGTTGTGAGCCCCATCGCCCTTGCCCGCCTGTTGACCCTTGCCGCCGTCTGGGGCGCGAGCTTTCTATTCATGCGCATCATCGCCCCCGAACTTGGTACCGTGCCGACCGCGTTCTTTCGGGTGTCGATCGCCTGCCTGGGGCTGATCGCGATCCTCGCCGTGGCGCGGCTGCGCTGGGACTTCAATGGCAAACTCGGCGCCTGTCTGGTGCTGGGGATGATCAACTCAGGGATCCCAGCCACTTTTTATTCAGTAGCAGCACAAGTGCTACCGGCGGGCTACTCGGCAATCTTCAACGCCACCACGCCGCTGATGGGCGTGCTGATTGGCGCCTTGTTCTTCCGCGAGCCGATGACCGTGATCAAGCTGTGCGGGATCTTCCTCGGCCTGTTCGGCGTCGGCATTCTCAGTGGTGCCGGCCCAGTGGCGTTGGATCTGGCCCTGCTGCAAGGGGCATTGGCCTGCTTGGCGGCGACCACCTGCTACGGCTTCGCCGGGTTCCTCGCCCGCCGCTGGATCAGTGGGCTGGACAGCCGCCTGTCGGCGCTGGGCAGCATGCTCGGCGCCACCTTGATGATGACCCCACTGTTCGCCTGGAGCGCCCTGAGCCAACCGCCGGCCAGCTGGGGTGGCTGGCAGGTGTGGCTGTCGCTGCTGGGGCTGGGCCTGGTGTGCACGGCGTTTGCCTACATCCTGTACTTCCGCTTGCTGGCCGAGATTGGGCCGGTCAAGGCCAGTACCGTGACCTTCCTGATCCCAGTGTTTGGCGTGCTGTGGGGGGCGTGGCTGTTGGACGAATCGCTGTCCATGGGCCACCTGTATGGTGGGGTGCTGATTGGCTTGGCGTTGTGGTTGGTGCTCAAGCCGGCGCGAAAGACGCTCCAGTGATCATGCCTGGGGCTGCTTCGCAGCCCTGCGCCGGCAAGCCCGCTCAAACAGGGCTAGCGCCGCTGTCAAAGTTGGCGCAATAGAGCGGGCTCTGCCCGCGCCATCTCATCCTGTGTTTCATCCATGAAACCAGCCTTTTCCCTCTCGTTACCGCAAATGCCCAATAGCCTCGCATTGATCCATTCGGATGCGCAGTTGCTGTGCATATTTGTGCCACATAAAAAACCATGTTTCATATATAAAACAATACTAAACGTGTTAAATATTCCTAACTTATTAATAAATATAAACTTTTAATAAACATCAGTTTTTTCCTACAACTGGCATTGTTCATGCACTAAACCGCGTATCACCTATAAAACAGACCAGAGAACTCTCCCATGGCTGTGAAAGAGATGTACGCAATCGCCCCGCAGTGGAATACCCCGCGTTCCAAGGAGGATCAAGCGCCGGCGGAAATCGAATTCCGCAACGTTGGCAAAGCCTTCAAGGCCAAGGGCCAGGCCGAGGCGCCGTTTGCCATCCGTGACGTCAACTTCAAGATCCGCCGTGGTGAAGTGGTGTCGATCATCGGCCCATCCGGTTGTGGCAAGAGCACCATTCTCAACATGGGCTCTGGCCTGTACCGCCCCACCGAAGGCGAAGTTCTGGTCAGCGGTGAAGCGGTCAACGGTCCGGTGCCGAAAGTCGCCTTCATGCTGCAAAAAGACCTGCTCATGCCCTGGCGCAGCATTCGTCGCAACGTCGAGCTGGGCCTGGAGATCCAGGGCATGGCCGCTGCCCAACGCAAGTCGATTGCCGAAGATCTGCTCGATCGCTGCCACCTGCAAGGCTTTGCCGACCACTACCCGTTCCAGCTGTCTGGTGGCATGCGCCAGCGCGCAGCCCTGGCGCGCACCCTGGCCATCGACCCACAGGTGTTGTTTCTCGATGAGCCGTTCTCGGCGCTCGACGCGCAGACCAAGATGATCCTCCAGCAGGACCTGGCGCGGATGCTCTTCGAGGAGAAAAAGACCGCGCTGTTCATCACCCACGACCTGGTCGAGGCCATCGCCCTGTCCGACCGCCTGCTGGTGATGAGCGCCCGCCCCGGCACCATCATCGAAGAAATCGAGATCGACCTGCCGTTTCGCGACAACCCGCTCGAGCGCCGCAAGCTGCCGGAAATCGGCCCGCTGGCTGGCCGCCTGATGGATCTGCTGAAGGTCGGCGAAGACCTCGACCTGCACTGATCGACGCCCCACTCATCACTTGGGAGTTAGCATGTTCACCACCTCTATCAAGCGCGTGGCTCACACCGCCCTGGCCGCCCTCGCCCTGAGCCTGGCCGTCCAGGCCCAGGCCGCACCGACCAAGGTCACCTATCTGCTACCCGCGCCGCCGAGCCTGCCGGCCTTCGCCCCGTGGATCATCGCCAAGGAAAAGGGCTACTACCAGGCGCAGGATCTGGACCTGACCTTCATCGCCGCCAAGGGCGGTGTCGATGTCGCCAAGCAGATCGGTGCTGGTAATGCGTTGGTCGGCGGCGCCATCGGTGACACGCCGATCATCGTGCGCCCCAATGGCATCCCGGTGCGCGCCGTGGCTGTGCTCGGCGGCGGCGGGGTGACCATGATCGCCACCAACGCCGACGAGAAGATCCGCTCGATCAGCCAGCTCAAGGGCAAGACCCTGACCGTGATGTCGTACTCCGACACCACCTACTACGCCCTGCTCGCCTCGCTGCGCAAGGCTGGGCTGAACAAGGACGATGTCGATATCCAGGCCGCTGGCCCCTCGGGCGTGTGGCAGCTGTTCTCGGCCAACAAGGCCCAGGCCATGGCCGGCGTGCCGGACTGGGTGATCAACGCCGAGGACGCCGGCCTGAAGTATGAGTTGATCCCGCGCGAACAAGTGTTCGAGAGCATGGCCCAAGCGATCCTGGCGTCCGACGACGCCATCGAAAACCACCCGCAGATCGTCCGCGGCGTGGTCCAGGCCACCCTGCGCGGCCTGCAGGACATCATCGACGACCCCAAGGCCGCCGCCGCCAGCTTCGCCCGCGCGGTGCCTGCCTACGCCGGCAAAGAAGCCTCGCTGGAGAAAACCCTGCGCCTGTACGTCGAGTACGTCTATGCCGGTCAGCCGGTGCTGGGCCGCATCGACCCGGCGCGGCTGGATGCAGTGCGCAAGTTCTATGTCAGCGAAGCCATCGTGCCGCGCGAGCCCAAGCTCGACGAGCTGTACAGCAACCAGTTCATCGAAACCAGCACTGCGGCCAAGTGACCGCGTGGATAACGACAAGGTAATCGCCCGATGAGAAACCTCAATCCGTCCGTCGCCGGCAGCGTGGCCCTGCTGGCGCTGTTCCTGGTGCTCTGGCAATGGGGCCCGGGGCTGCTCGGCATGCCGGAGTTCGTCATGCCGCAACTAAGCCGCGTGGCCCAGGAAAGCCTGCTGATGTGGCAGTCCGGCAACCTGCTCGAACACACCCTGATCACCGCCTTCGAGATCATCGTCGGCTTCGCCCTGGGCGCCCTGCTGGGGGTGGCCATCGGCGTCTCGCTGGGCCTGTCGCCGTCGGCAGAAGCGATGCTCTCGCCATACATCCTGGCGCTGCAGATCGCGCCCAAGGTGGCCTTCGCCCCGCTGTTCGTGATGTGGCTGGGCTACACCATCTACCCGAAGATCCTCATCGCCATCCTGATCGTGTTCTTCCCGGTGATGATCAACGTGCTCTCGGCGATTCGCACAGTCGACCCGGACATGATCAACCTGGTACGCACCATGAACGCCAGCCGCTGGCAGGTCTTCCGCCTGGTCGAGTTCCCTTCGGCGATGGCCGCGCTGTTCTCCGGCTTGCGCATCGCCTCGACCCTGGCGGTGATCGGCGTCACCGTCGGCGAGCTGGTCGGCGGCAACCAAGGCCTGGGCTTCTTGCTGGTCGATGCCGAAGGCCAGGGCAACACCGCTGGGGTGTTCGTCGCCATCGTCATGCTCACCCTGATCGGCGTGCTGGCCTACGGCGCGGTGGTCTGGGCCGAGAAACGCGTTCTGCACTACCTCCCCAAAGCCATGTTGAGTACCCAATGATGAGCTCCTTCAACAACTTGCTCGAAGGCCGCCGCGTATTGGTCACCGGTGGCGCCCGTGGCCTGGGCTATGCCTTCGCCCAAGCGATCGCCCAGGCCGGCGCCCGGGTGGTGATCGCCGACGTGCTCGCCGGTCGTGTGCAACAAGCGGCCTGCGAACTGAACGAACGGGGCCTGGATGTCAGCGGGGTCACCCTGGACCTGGCCAACCCAGACTCCATCGACGCCTGCATGGAACGCACCGTCAAGCGCCTGGGCGGCCTCGATGGCCTGGTCAACAACGCCTCGATCACCAACTCCGGCGGCAAGAGCTGTGAACAGCTGGACATCGAAACCTGGGACCAGGTCATGCAGGTCAATGTGCGTGGCACCTGGCTGATGACCCGCGCGGCCCTGCCGGCACTGCGCGAAAGTGGCCGGGGCGCGGTGATCAACCTGGCCTCCGACACGCCGTTGTGGGGCGCGCCGAACCTGCTCGCCTATGTCGCCAGCAAGGGCGCGGTGATCGCCATGACCCGCAGCCTGGCCCGCGAGCTGGGCAACGCCAACATCACCGTCAACGCCATCGCCCCCGGCCTGGTGCTGGTCGAGGCCACCGCCTACGTGCCCGAGGCCCGTCACCGCCTGTACACCGAACAACGCGCGATCCAGCGCCCGCAACTGCCCGATGACGTCAGTGGCGCGGTGCTGTTCGCCCTGTCCGACCTGTCGCGTTTCATCACTGGACAAACCCTGCCGGTCAACGGCGGGTTCGTCATGCCCTGAGCAAGGAGACTGTTCATGACCGACCTTAATCTGCAACACGCCACCCCGAAAACCTGGGAGCGCCCCGCCGGCGCCGACCTGGCCAGCTGGATGCAGACCCGCATCGCCCGCTACCAGACCCGCCGCTACGACTGGGACGCGCTGAAGTTCCAAGCCGACTACGACCCCAAGTTCCGCCGCGCACAGATGCGCTACGTGGGCACCGGCGGCACCGGTGTGAACAGCGATATGAACACCATCCCGTCCGAGCACTTCACCTTCTCCACCATGGTCATCCCGGCGGGCCATGAAGGCCCACCGCACCTGCACACCGACGTGGAAGAGGTGTTCTTCGTGCTGCGCGGCAAGCTCAAGGTGGTCATCGAGAAAGACGGCGAGCGCTTCGAGACCATCCTCACCGACCGCGACCTGATCTCGGTACCGCCAGGGGTATACCGCGAAGAGATCAACATCGGTGACGAAGACGCGCTGATGTGCGTGATGCTCGGCGCCAAGAAGCCGGTCACCCCCACCTACCCGCCAGCCCACCCGCTGGCCTCGATCAAGCGCGGGTAAGCCGATGACAACGGTCACCGACAACCTCCTGGCGCCGCTGCTCGGCCAACTTGAGCAGCATTTCGGCGAACGCCTGCTGCGTCTGCACGACGGTCAGCAAGCGCTGCGCGAAGCCGGCAGCGGCGAGGCCGTGGTGCTGCTGCATGGTATCGGCTCGGGCGCCGCCAGTTGGCTGCAGGTGGCCTTGGGCTTGAGCGAGCGGGCGCGAGTGATTGCCTGGGAGGCCCCCGGCTACGGCCAGTCGGCGCCGTTGCCGACGGCCAAGCCCAATGCTAAGGACTACGCCGGGCGGCTGTTGCAGACGCTGGATGCGCTGGGTATCGAGCGCTGCGTGCTGGTCGGCCACTCGCTCGGCGCACTGACCGCCGCTGCATTTGCCCAGGCTCATCCGCAACGGGTCAGCCGCCTGGTATTGCTCAGCCCCGCACGCGGTTACGGCGCGGCGGAACTGGCCGAGCAGGGCCGAGTGGTGCGCGACAAGCGCTTGCATAGCCTGGAGCTGCTGGGCATCGCGCAGCTGGCCCGCGAACGCAGCGCACACTTGCTCTCGCCCAGCGCCAGCGCAATGGCCTTGGCTTGGGTGCAGTGGAACATGGCGCGGCTGTTGCCCCACGGCTACCGCCAGGCCATCGAGCTGCTGTGTGGCGACCACCTGCTGCGCTATGCGCCTGGCAGTGCTGACGCTATCGCGGGGCAAGCTCGCTCCCACGCAGCCCGCCGTAGCGTTTCGTGGGAACAGGCTTGCCCCGCGATAGCGCTGGAACGGCCAGCAGATACCCCACCCTGCGAAGTGCACTGCGGCAGCGCCGACGGCATCACCCGCCCCGACGACTGCAAGGCCCTGGCGCGAAGCCTGGGCGCCCCTTTCAGCCTCATTGTCGGTGCCGGCCATGCCTGCGCCATCGAACAACCACACACCGTGATCGGGCTACTGGCCCGGGCACTGGACGCCTCTCTCACAGGTAGCGTGCTATGAACGATACGGATTCGTTAAAGGAAAACCAGGACAAGTACATCGTCCCTGGCCTGGAACGCGGCCTGCTCCTGCTGTGCGAATTCAGCCGGCAGAACCGCACCCTGACCGCCCCCGAACTGGCCCGGCGGCTGTCGCTGCCGCGCTCGACCATCTTCCGTCTGCTGACCACCCTGGAAACCATGGGCTTCGTCACCCGCAGCGGCAACGAGTACCGCCTGGGCATGTCGGTGCTGCGCCTGGGCTTCGAATACCTGGCCTCGCTGGAGCTGACCGAATTGGGCCAGCCGCTGCTGGCGCGACTGTGCGATCACCTGAACTACCCAAGCAACCTGGTGGTGCGCGATGGCCGCTCGATCGTCTACGTGGCCAAGGTCTCGCCGCCGTCGGTGTTCTCCAGCGCGGTCACCGTCGGCACTCGCCTGCCGGCCCATGCCACGGTACTGGGGCGTATCCTGCTGGCCGACCTGAGCCTGAACGAGCTGCGCGAGCTGTACCCGGAAGAACATCTGGAACAGTTCTCGCCGTGCACGCCAAAGACCGTGCTGGAGCTGTTCGACCTGGTTCAGGCCGACCGTATGCGCGGTTATGTCAGCGGCGAAGGTTTCTTCGAGTCGACCATCTCCACGGTCGCCGCGCCCGTGCGCGACGCCAGCGGCCAGGTGGTCGCCGCGCTCGGCCTGACCATCCCCACCGTGCAGATCGGTCACGTCAATTTCGCCAACCTGCTCGGCCAGGTACGCGGCAGCGCCGATGAGCTGTCGCGGCTGCTCAACTACACCCCCAACGCAGGCCACGGCCGCGTCACCGCGCTGATGAGGGACTGAGATGAATCCCTACCAACTTCATGAGCGCACGGCGATCGTCACCGGCGGCTCCTCTGGCATCGGCTACGCCTGCGTCGAACTGCTGCTCGAAGCCGGCGCGCGGGTGGCCTTCTGCGGCCGCAATCAAGACCGCCTGGACAGTGCCGAAGCGCGCCTGCGCCAGCGCTTCCCCCAGGCGCAACTGCTGGCCCAGGTGTGCGACGTACTCGACGCCCAATCCGTACGGGCTTTCGCCGCCGCCAGCCTGGCTACCCTTGGCCCGGCCCAGGTGCTGGTCAACAACGCCGGGCAAGGCCGCGTGTCGACCTTTGCCGACACCAGTGACGAGGCCTGGAACGAGGAACTGCAGCTTAAATTCTTCTCGGTGATCAACCCCGTACGCTCATTCATGGCTCAGCTGCAGGGCCAGCCGAACGCCTCGATCGTCTGCGTCAACTCGCTGCTGGCCAGCCAGCCCGAGCCGCACATGGTCGCCACTTCCGCGGCGCGTGCCGGGCTGAAGAACCTGGTGCGCTCGATGGCGTACGAGTTCGCCGAACACGACATCCGGGTCAACGGCATTCTCATCGGCCTGGTCGAATCCGGCCAATGGCGCCGCCGCTTCGAAGCCCGCGAAGAGCGCGAACTGGACTGGTCGCAATGGACCCAGCAGCTCGCCCAACGCAAACACATTCCCCTGGGCCGCCTGGGCCTGCCGAAAGAAGCGGCGCAGGCGATCCTGTTCCTCGCCTCACCGCTGTCGGCCTACACCACTGGCAGTCATATCGATGTATCCGGAGGCCTGTCCCGCCATGCGTAACGAAAACACTGTCACCGTCGGTGCCGTCATCACGGCGTTCCTTGAGCAATGCGAGGTCAAGGCGGCCTTCGGCGTGATCTCGATCCACAACATGCCGATCCTCGATGCCTTCGCCGTACGCGGCAACATCCGCTTCGTCATGGCCCGCGGCGAAGCCGGCGCGACCAACATGGCCGACGCCTACGCCCGCAGCAGCGGCGGCCTAGGCGTGTGCCTGACCTCCACCGGCACCGCCGCCGGCAACGCCGCTGGGGCGATGGTCGAAGCGCTGACCGCCGGCACCCCGCTGCTGCACATCACCGGGCAGATCGAAACGCCGTACCTGGACCAGGAGCTGGCCTACATCCACGAAGCGCGTGATCAACTGACCATGCTCAAGGCGGTGTCCAAGGCGGCATTTCGCGTGCGCAGCGTCGAGACCGCACTGAGTACCCTGAAGCTGGCCGTGCAGACTGCCCTGACCGCGCCGACCGGGCCGGTCAGCGTGGAGATCCCGATCGACATCCAGTCGACCTACATCCCCATGCCCAGCGACCTCTCGCCGCTGCCGATCCCGGTCGCCGCACCTGCCGCAGAAGCGCTCGACCTGGTCGCCGAACGCCTGGCCAGCGCCACCCGCCCGTTGCTCTGGCTGGGCGGCGGCGCGCGCCATGCCGGCGCGCAGGTCAAGCGCCTGCTGGACATGGGCGTCGGCGTGATCACCTCGACTCAAGGCCGTGGCGTGGTCAACGAAGACGATGAACGCTGCCTGGGCGCGTTCTCCCAGAACAAGCTGGTCGAAGGCTTCCTGCAGACCTGCGATGCGCTGGTGGTGGCCGGCTCACGCCTGCGCAGCAACGAAACCTTCAAGTACGCCCTGAAGCTGCCGCGCACCACTCTGCGTATCGACGTCAACCCGGCCATCGAAGGCCGCAGCTACCCCAGCGACCTGTTCATCTGCGGTGATGCGGCACTGGCCCTGGATGGCCTGGCCGACCGCTTGCAAGGGCGACTGAACATCGACCCCAACTTCCTCGCTGAACTCAAGGCAGTGCGCGAGCAAGCGCGCAAGCAACTGGTCGCCGACCTTGGCCCGTACTCGGCGATGGTCGAGCAGTTGCAGGCGCAGACCGGGCGCAACTTCACCTGGGTGCGCGATGTGACCCTGTCCAACAGCATCTGGGGCAACCGCCTGCTCAACCTGTATCACCCGCTGTCTGGCGTACACGCCCTGGGCGGCGGTATCGGCCAAGGCCTGGCGATGGGCATTGGTGCGGCAGTAGCGGCAGCAGAAACCGCGCCGGGACGCAAGGTGTTCGCCCTGGCTGGCGATGGCGGCTTCATCCTCAACCTCGGCGAGCTGGCGACCCTGGTCCAGGAAAAGGCCAACGTGGTGATCCTGCTGATGAACGACCAGCGCTACGGCGTCATCCGCAACATCCAGGACGCCATCTATGGCGCCCGCCACGCCTACGTCGAACTGCACACCCCCGACTACAGCAAGTTGGCCGAATCGCTCGGCCTGCGCCATGGCCTGGTCAGCGACCTGAAGGATTTCGGCAGCGTGCTCGATGGCGCCCTCGGCGAACAAGGCCCGTTCCTGCTGGAAGTCGACATGCTCAGCGTCGGCGGCTTCGCCACCCAGTTCGCAGGCCCGCCCAACAGCGAAACCAAGGCGCAGAAGGCCACCGCCTGAGGAGTCTGTCATGTTGCATATCACCATGATCGGCTGTGGCGCGATTGGCGTCGGCGTACTCGAACTGCTGGAGCAAGACCCGCAGCTGTGCGTCGACGCGGTGATCGCCTCGGCAGGTTCGGCAGAGCTGGTGCGCCAGCGCCTGGCCAGTTTCCGCCAGCCGCCCCAGGTGCTCACCGCGCTGCCGGCCGATGCACGCCCCGACCTGCTGGTCGAGTGCGCCGGCCACAAGGCCATCGAAGAACACGTGCTGCCGGCCCTGGAGCGCGGCATCGCCTGCCTGATCGTCTCGGTCGGTGCGCTGTCCGAGGTCGGCCTGGTCGAACGCCTGGAAGCGGCAGCGGCGCGCGGCAACACCCGCATCGAGCTGCTACCGGGGGCAATCGGCGGCATCGATGCGCTGTCGGCCGCCAAGGTCGGTGGCCTGGACTCGGTCGACTACGTAGGGCGCAAGCCTGCGCGGGCCTGGAAGAACACTCCGGCCGAGCAGCTGTGCGAGCTGGACAGCCTTAGCGAGCCGACCGTGATCTTCGAAGGCAGCGCCCGTGAAGCGGCGCGGCTGTACCCGAAGAACGCCAACGTCGCCGCCACCCTGTCGCTGGCCGGCCTGGGCCTGGACCGCACCCGGGTGACGCTGATCGCCGACCCGCTGAGCGAGGACAACGTCCATCAGTTTCAAGCCCGTGGCGCCTTCGGCCGCTTCGAGATGAGCCTGCGCGGCAAGCCGCTGCCGGCCAATCCGAAGACTTCGGCGCTGACCGTCTACAGCGTGGTTCGCGCCCTTGGCAACCACGCCCATGCCATTTCCATCTAGGGGACTGTCAATGACACTGGAACAGACCTTACCCATCTGCATCGCCGGCACCTGGCGCCTGGGCGCTGGTGAGCGCTACGCCAGCTGCTATCCGGCCACCGGCGAGCCGGTGGCCTGGCTCAATGCCGCCAGCCTGGACGATGTCGAGGCCGCTGTGCAGGGTGCGCACCACGCCTTCGTGCACAGCGGCTGGGCCCAGCGCAAACCGCACGAACGCGCCGCCGTGCTGTACCGCATCGCCGAGCTGATTCGCCAACGCGCCGAAGAACTGGCCCAGCTGCAGCGCCAGGACAACGGCAAGCCGATCAACGAAACCCGCGCCCTGGTCGCCAGTGCCGCCGGCACCTTCCAGTTCTTCGCCGCAGCGTGCGAAACCCTGGAAGAAACCATCACCCCCTCGCGCGGCGACTTCCTCAGCATGAGCGTCTACGAGCCGATGGGCGTGGTTGCGGCGATCACGCCGTGGAACTCGCCCATTGCCAGCGAAGCGCAGAAGGTCGCCCCGGCCCTGGCCGGCGGCAATGCGGTGGTGATCAAACCGGCGGAAATCACCCCGCTGCTGGCCCTGCAACTAGCCCAGATCTGCGAGGACGCCGGCCTGCCCAAGGGGCTGATCAGCGTGCTACCGGGCAAAGGTTCGCTGCTCGGCGATGCCCTCACCCGCCACCCGCTGGTCAAGCGTGTGTCGTTCACCGGCGGCACCCGCACCGGCAAGCACATCGCCCATATCGCCGCAGACAAAATGATGCCGGTGTCGCTGGAACTGGGCGGCAAGTCGCCGACCATCGTCCTTGACGACGCCGACCTCGACCACGCCGTGGCCGGGGTGCTGTATGGCATTTTCAGCTCCTCGGGCGAGGCGTGCATCGCCGGCTCCCGGCTGTTCGTCGCCCGCGCCCTGTACGAGCCTTTCATGACTCGCCTGAGCGCTGCCGCCGCGCAACTGCGCGTGGGTGATCCGGCCGACGAGCGCACGCAGATGGGCCCGCTGATCAGCGCCGCTCACCGCGAGTCGGTGGAGCGCTACGTGGCCCTGGGCCTGGCCGAGGGTGGCCACCTGCGCCTGGGGGGCGAGCGCCTCAGCGGCGGCATGTTCGACCAGGGCTACTTCTACCCGCCGACCATTCTCGAAGGCCTGGGCAATCACCAGCAGGTGTGCCAGGAAGAAATCTTCGGCCCGGTGCTG
This sequence comes from Pseudomonas sp. BT-42-2, assembly GCF_025847435.2. Lineage (NCBI taxonomy): Bacteria > Pseudomonadati > Pseudomonadota > Gammaproteobacteria > Pseudomonadales > Pseudomonadaceae > Pseudomonas > Pseudomonas sp. BT-42-2. Next base: position 219,284 of record NZ_JAOYTM010000014.1, on the reverse strand, counting down.
GTGGCCCTGCCCTTCGACAGCGAAGAGCAACTGATCGAGCAGGCCAACGACAGCCTGTATGCCCTCGCCGCTGGCATCTGGAGCCGCGACTACAAGCGCGCCTGGGCACTGGGGCGCAAGTTGCAGGCCGGCACGGTATGGATCAACACCTACAAGCAGTTCTCCATCTCGACCCCGTTCGGCGGCTGGCGCGACAGCGGCCTGGGCCGTGAGAAAGGCCGCCTGGGCATCCTGCAATACATGGAACAGAAAAGCCTCTACTGGGGCATGAACCAACAGCCGCTGGCCTGGGCCGGCGTGGAGGCAGGGCAATGAGCGTTCTGGGCATCGACGAAGTCACCTATGGCGTGGAAGACCTCGACAGCTGCGTGCGGTTCTTCGCCGACTGGGGCCTGAGCAAGGTCAGCGAACAACCCGACCAGGTGATCTTCGAAACCCTCAATGGCTGCCGGGTGGTGCTGGCGGCCATCGACAAACCCGGCCTGCCGCCGGCCATCGAGCCCGGTTCGACCGTGCGCGAAGTGGTCTGGGGCGTGGCCAGCCAGGCCGATCTGCAGCTGTACAGCCAGCGCATTGCCAACGACCCAGGCTTTGTCGAAGGTGACGGGCGCATTGGCTGCACCGACCCCAACGGCCTGGCGATCCGCCTGCAAGTCACCCGCAAGCGCGCGCTGGACATCGAATGCAGCGGCCACAACACCTGGCAGAGCAAAGGCCGGATCAACAAGCCGGCGCCGGTCTACGAGCGCGCCACCCCCATCGAAGTGGGCCACGTGGTGTTCTTCGTCAAGGATGTGAATGCCTGCGAGGCCTTCTACCACGAGCGCTTCGGCTTCCAGGCCTCGGACCGCTACCCCAACCGCGGCGCCTTCCTGCGCACCGCCGAGGAAGGCGGCCACCACGACCTGTTCATGCTGCAATTGCCAGCGCCCCGCGCCGGGCTCAATCACGTCGCCTTCACCGTGCGCGACCTGCATGAAGTGTTCGGCGGCGGCATGCACATCTCGCGCTGCGGCTGGGCCACTGAGATCGGCCCGGGCCGCCACCCGGTGTCGTCGGCGTTCTTCTGGTACTTCAAGAACCCGGCCGGCGCTCTGGTCGAGTACTACGCCGATGAAGACCAACTGACCGGCGAATGGCAACCACGCGAATTCGAACCCGGCCCGACCGTGTTCGCCGAGTGGGCGATTGCCGGCGGCATCGATGGCAACACCCGGCGCCAGCAACACGTCGAGGCGCCACAAGGCAAATTCCTCACCGACAAGCCCAAGAACAACTGAGGTCGATCCCATGAGCACACCCGAGGTTTACCTGCAACCGCACCAGGCGCGCAAACGCCCCAACACGCCGTTCGAAGACCTGCTCGGCGACTCCATCGAACGCGCCTTCGGCAATGGCGTGAGCGAGCTGGGCGACTTGCTTGCCCACCTCAACCTGGCCGGCCCGCCCTGCCCGCTGACCAGCGGCGAGTGGACTGCAGAGGCCTACCAAACCCTGATGGCGCGGCTGGGCGCATGACCCACCGGAGGTAAAACAAAATGAATATGCACGTAACCGTCGACCCTGTTGAACAACACCTGGCCAATGGCCTGAAAGACCTGTGGTTCCCGGTCCTGCCGTCGGATCTGCTGAGCGATAAACCGGTGTCGATTCGCCGCCTGGGCTACAAGATCGCCCTGTGGCGCGATAACGACGGCAGCGTCCATGCCCTGGAAGACCATTGCCCGCATCGCGGCGCGCCGCTGTCGCAAGGGCCGGTGCTGGGCGATCGCCTGCAGTGCCCGTACCACGGCGTCGAAGTGCGCTGCGACGGCACCGTGACCAAGGTGCCCGGCAGCCCTGGCTGCAAGCTCGAAGGCAGCCGACCGACGCGGATGTTCCATACCCGCGAAGCGGCAGGCGCGATCTTTTTGTTCAACGCCACCGACCCGCACCTGGAGAGGCCACCTGAGCTGGTGCTGCCCGAGCAGCTGACTTCACCCGAGTGGAGCAGCTTCCTCTGCTACACCGAGTGGAAAGGCGACTACCGCTACGTGCTCGACAACGTCATGGACCCGATGCACGGCACCTACCTGCACAAGATGTCGCACTCGATGAGCGAGGGCGAGGCCACCGCCAAGTTCGTCACCCGCGACACCGAGCAGGGTTTCTTCTTCGAAAAAGAAGGCCAGCGCGGCGTCAACTTCGACTGGACTGAGTTCCTCGACAACGGCTGCCATTGGCTGCGCCTGGAAATCCCCTACCCGAAGACCGGCGGCCCAGGCGGCAACTTCACCATCATCGGCAGTTACACCCCAAGCAGCCGCGCCCTGTCGGCGGTATTCCACTGGCGCGCGCGGCCGCTGAGCGGCTGGCAGCGCGACACCTGGCGCTTCCTCTACAAGAACCGCCTGGAAGCGCGCCACTGGGCGGTGCTGGAGCAGGACCGGGTGCTGCTGGAGTTCATGGAGTTCGACGCCAACCAGCGCGAGAACCTCTACCAGCATGACCTGGGCGTAGTGCGCCTGCGCCGCTACCTCAAAGGCAAGGCCAAAGAACAACTGGCCCTGATCGACGCAAAGCAACTGCCTTGAGCTATTGAACCTGAGGTGACCGATGTCCAACTCCTCCACCATCAGCGCGCTGGTGCACACCCTGCGCCATGAAGCCGAAGGGATCATCAGCGTCGAGCTGCGTCCCTGGGGCGATACCGTGTTCGCGCCGTTCGAGGCCGGCTCGCACATCGACCTGCATTTGCCCAACGGCTTGGTGCGCAGCTACTCGCTGCTCAACTCGCCGAGCGACCAAGGCCGTTATGTGGTCGGCATCCTGCGCGATCGCAACAGCCGCGGCGGCTCACGCTTTGTCCACGAGCAACTGCGCGTGGGCACGGAGCTGAAGATCTCCCAGCCGCGCAACAACTTCGCCCTCGACAGCCGCGCCAGCCACAGCGTGCTGGTGGCCGGCGGCATCGGCATCACGCCGATCTACTGCATGTTCCGCCAGTTGCTGGCGCTGGGGCGCTCGGCCGAGCTGATCTACTGCGCCCGCTCGCGTCGCGAGGCGGCGTTGCTGGAACAGATCGCCGGGCTCGGGGCCAAGGTGATCTATCACTTCAACGATGAAAAAGATGCCTTGCCGGATCTGCCCGGGTATCTGGCCGGGCGCCCGGCAGACACCCACTTCTATTGCTGCGGGCCGACGCCGATGCTCGATGCGTTCGAGAGCGCCTGTGAGAACTTGGGCTATGCGCATGCGCACATAGAGCGGTTCACTGCCGCCGAGTTACCGCCAGCGGAGGATGCCCAGGACAGCTACAGCGTCGAGCTGAGCAAGTCGGGCAAGACGCTGCATATCGAGCCAGGGTTGAACCTGCTCGATGTGTTGCTTGAGGCCGGTTGCGATATCGACTACAGCTGCCGTGAAGGGGTGTGCGGCTCTTGCGAGACACGCGTGCTGGAAGGTGATATCGACCATCGCGATGGCGTGCTGACCAAGGCCGAGCGAGCGGCCAATGGCTCGATGATGGTGTGTGTTTCCGGGTGCAAGAGTCGCCGCCTGGTGCTTGATCTGTGAACTGACCCCATTGCTTGCACGCGCAGTTGACCGGCCCTTGGTGGCCGGTTTTTTTTGGCCGGAAAACCGGCCCTCATCGCGGGGTAAGCCCGCTCCCACGTTAGCCAGTGCACACCGGGTTGCGTGGGAACGGGCTTGCCCCGCGATGAGGCCACGCATCGTGCACTTATGCGCAATCTCTGGGCATTTACGTAACTGCCTTCAGGTGCTGTTTCGAGGGCGATACAAATTGCCGCGTTTCAAATATAAATAATTGTTTTAATTGATAATTTAATTAATTAACAACACTGGCACAGAACCTGCTCTAGCCCTTAGGCATTCACACTTGAAACACCGTATCGCCCCTAAAACAATAAAACCAACTCCAGCCGTTATCCGCCGGTAAAACAGGTTGCCTCGCACACATCCCACTGTGGATGACGCCCCCGTTTTGCCCGCAGAAACGCCCCAACCTTGCAGGGCATGGTATGAACAGATATGTGATAAGCCTCGGTCTGATCGTCAGCAGTTGTGCCAGCTTCGCCTCCGAACCCGGCCCCGCCACCCCCGACCAACCGCCTGCGGTGAAAAAGCCGTTCCCGCACATCGCCTGGCGCAGCGATGACGGCCAAAGCAGCCTGGATATCGGCGGCGCCCTGCGTATCAACTACCGCGACGAGCACTGGGACACCACCGAGAACAACGGCCGGTTTCTGTTCGACACTTTTCGCCTGGATGTCCAGGCCAGTCACCGCCAGCTGTTCAGCGATGTCGGCTATTGGTTCCAGGACGACGGCAAGCGCTCCATCGACCGTGGCTACATTGGCTATCGCTTCACCCCCCAGTCCAACCTGCAACTGGGTGCACCGTTCAAGCCGTTCGGCCTTGAGCCTTACCCACAGTTTGGCTGGAGCTACCACATCCCGTTCTTCATGGGTTATGGGGTCAGCGCCGGTACGGGCCTGAAGTACAGCTACAAGGATCGGGACTGGGACCTGCAACTGGGCTATTTCCCCCGCATGCTGCCCTCCAGCCTGCGCTACTCGCCGGAGGTCGGCCGCTATGCCGACCTCAACGACAACGCCGTGCCCTTCACCCAATCGCGCCAGGACAACGAAAAGCGCAACCAGCTCAACGCCCGCGTTGCCCGAACCTTCACCGGCGAGGGCTGGAAGACCGAGATCGGCGCCTCGCTGGCCGCCGCCCAGCTGTACAACGCCACCACTGACGATGATGGCGACTATTGGGCAGGTGGTGTGCACGCCCTGTTCAACCATGGCCCCTGGACCGTGACCGGCCAGGCGATTCGCTATGAGTATGACCCGAGCAACCCCGCAGGGGTCAGCGACGATGCGGTGCTGATGGGCGGCAACGGCCTGACGCCGGCCTACCTGATCGCCTCGAAAGCGACCATTGCCGCGGTCAACCTGGGTTATGACGTGTACACACCCAGGCTTGGCCAGCTGAAGAAGATCAAGCTGTATACCGACTACAGTCGGATGATGAAAGACAAAAGCGGCTGGGATGATTCGCAGATGTTCACGGTCGGGGCGCAGTTCCTGGCGATGCCGATCATGGCCTGGATCGACCTGACCTGGGCGCGCAACGCCAATCCATTTGGCGGGGCGGAAAATGGCACCGGCTGGACCAGTACTAGTTCCGTCGGCAGCAATGACTGGTACTACCGGACCAACATCAACATCGGCTACTACTTCTAAGTCGCTATCGCGGGGCAAGCCCGCTCCCACGCAGCCCCCGTAGGCTCTGCGTGGGAGCGGGCTTGCCCCGCGATGACGTCGGTACAGACACCTGCGCCAATCCGCCGTACGATACCCAGCAGCCCACCCCCAGCAGCCACAACCATGACCGTCCAACCCCAGCCCCATTTCAAGAAAATCCTGTTCCGCCTGGAGCAGGACGCCCAAGGCTACCCACCCGCCTCGGTCGAAGGCCTGTGGGCCAAACAAGTAGACGCCGGCTACCTGATCGACAGCATCCCGTTTTATACCTATGGCATTGCCCCCGGCGACATCATCAGCGTCACCGACGAGGGTGAGCAAACCTGGTTTGCCGCCCTGCACGGCAATGGCGGTGCATCGGTCTTTCGGATAGTGGTCAAGGCGCCAGGCGCGTTTGAACAGGTCAGCGCGGCCTTGAGCGATTTCGGTTGCCCCTGCGAAGTCGAGCAAGCGGTAAAGATGCTCGCCGTGCACGTGCCGCCACGCCTATCGCTCGATACCCTGCTCTACTACCTGTTGACCCAGCGCGAAGCCGGCACCCTGGCGTTCGAGGAAGGCGTGTTGCGCCACGCCATCCCCGCAGAGTTTCTGTAATACCAGGCCATCGTCTGCCGATGGCCTGGCCAACCTTCACCCTTCTCGATGGGCCTGTGCCAAGCGCGCGGCCGGCGTCCTGAACACGAACAACAAGCCGATCACGATCAGCCCCATCCCCAGCAAGCTCAGCGGCGCCAGGCGGTTACCGAAGATCAGCAAGTCCATCACCGCAGTCACAGCCGGCACCAGGTAGAACAGGCTGGTGACATTGACCAGGTTGCCCCGGGCGATCAGCCGGTAGAGCAACAGCGTCGCCAGCAGCGAGACCACCAGGCTCATCCACAACAACGCACCGATGAAGCCGGTGGTGAAATCCACCTCCAGGTTCTGCAACGGCGCGAACAACGCGCACAAAACAAACCCGGCCAGGTACTGCAGCGGCAAGGTGCCCATGGGGTTGTCGGTGATGCGCTTTTGCAGGATCGAGCCAAAGGTCATGCTCGCCAGCGCCAGCAAGGCGAACAGCATCCCGACCAGGGACACCCCGCCCAGGTTGATGCCTTGGTAGACCACCATGACCAACCCGGCCAAGCCCAAGCCCAGGCCAAACAAGCGGCTCAAGGAGCGCTGGCGCTCCATCAGCACCACGGTGAGGATCGGTTGCACGCCCATCACCGTGGCCATCACCCCTGGGGTGACATGGGTGTTCAACGCCAGCAGGTAGAAGATCTGATAGGCGCCGAGCAACACACAACCGGTGACCAGGGCCTGCAGGATGGCCCGCGGTGAACGCGGCCAGCGCAGGCCCAGCAGCGGGCTGATCAGCAACAGCCCGCACAGCGCCAGAGCTGAGCGCAACAGTAGAAACGCGAACGGGCTGGCATGCGCCAGACCGAGTTTGGAGACGATGGCCCCGCTGCTCCACAGCAGGACGAACAGGCTGGTAGTGGCCGCCGAGGCCACGGATGCTTTATTGAAGACGAACATGTAGTGCCACCTGTATGCAGGCAAATAAGCCAAACGGCGGGCGTGTGCTTCAGCGAGCGAAGGTGCCGACCGTGTTCAGTAGCGTGCGGGTGCGGGAGGATTCGGCAAGACGCCGATCAGCCCAGCACGACCACGCAAGGAGGCGCGGTTACTACGCCCCCGACAACGCCACTGACAGGTGGTGGGTAGTGACTGAGCATGACCGGCTGCTGGCTACCACGCACGACCATGCCCGCGACAGGCGCGATGGCAAAGGCGTTGGTGGCAGGGATGGCGGACATGCGCAGGCTCTTGGGTGAGGTGAATGGGCTTGACTATAGCGTTGCGCTCATCGCGGGGCAAGCCCGCTCCCACAAGGCTTGGCCCGGCGATGCTGGGCTCAGAACAACCAGCGATACAGCAGGTAAGCGACAACCACTGCCAACACCGGCCGCAGTACTCGATAAGCCTTGGGATTGGCGCGTTTGAATTGCTTGACCCGGCTACTGATCTTGTTGCTGAAGCGCTTGCTCCAGGCGTACGCCTGGTTGATGCCGCCAACCCGCTCGTCGTCGGTGTTCTGCGGCGCGGTGGCGCGGCCGAGGAAGGCGCTGACCTTGCGGTTGATGCGGGTCATCAGCGGGCTATTGAGCGGGCGCTCGACGTCGCAGAACAGGATCACCCGAGTCACCTCGGTTTCGTTCTTCACCCAGTGCACGAAGGTCTCGTCGAACATGACGTCTTCACCGTCACGCCAGGCATACGGCTGGCCGTCGACGTAGATGCGGCAGTTGTCCGAGTTAGGCGTGGATAGGCCCAGGTGATAGCGCAGCGAGCCGGCGAACGGGTCGCGGTGCGGATTGAGGTGGCTGCCGCCGGGCAGCAGGGCGAACATCGCGCCCTTGACGTTGGGAATGCTGCTGACCAACTCGACGGTCTTGGGGCACAGGGCTTGCGCCGAAGGCAGCGGTTTGTCGTACCACTTCAGGTAAAACCGCTTCCAGCCCTTTTTGAAGAACGAGCCGAAGCCTGCGTCATTGTCTTTTTCGGCGGCGCGGATGTAACCCTCGTCGAACAGGCGCATGGCCTCTTCGCGAATCACTTGCCAGTTGTCCTTGAGCACATCGAGCTCAGGGAAGCGCTGACGGTCCAGATAGGGTTTGGACGGCACGCCGGAGAACAGGTACATCAGGCTGTTGTAGGGAGCGAACAACGCCGAATGGTTGACGAATTGGCGTAGCACCGGCAGCCGGGCCTTGCCGCGCAGGTGCACGAACAGCACGCTGCCGAAGAACACCAGCAGAACACCCGCCTTGGCGACAAAGGAAAAGGTCATGCAACACTCCTTGGAATAGGAAATCAGGCCATCGCTTCCAGATAGCCGGACATCATAAACCCATCCGACGCGGGTAAAAACAACTTGGGTCGGATAGCAATGTTGAAGATTTTGTAATAAAGGCCGTGGCTGGGTATTGCGCCGGGTCAGGCAATAGCTCATTTGCGACTGCTACGCAGACCATCACAGGCAAGCCAGCTCCTACAGAATTGCGCGGCATGTGTAGGAGCGGGCTTGCCTGCGAAGAGGCCGGCACTGACTGAATGCCTACTGCTGGTTTTCCTGTTCGGTGAACAGATCGGCGAAGAGCATGCTCGACAAGTAGCGCTCACCCGAATCAGGCAGGATCACCACGATGGTCTTGCCCTGCATCTCCGGCTTCTCAGCCAGGCGCACCGCCGCGGCCATTGCCGCGCCGCAGGAAATACCGCAGAGGATGCCCTCTTCCTGCATCAGGCGCAGGGCCATGGCCTTGGACTCTTCATCGCTGACCCTCTCGACCTGGTCGACCAGCGACAGGTCAAGGTTCTTCGGCACGAAGCCTGCGCCGATGCCCTGGATCTTGTGCGGGCTGGGCTTGAGCTCTTCGCCGGCCAGGGTCTGGCTGATCAGCGGCGAGGCGATAGGCTCGACGGCGACCGACAAGATCGGCTTGCCTTGGGTGTTCTTGATATAGCGCGACACGCCGGTGATGGTGCCGCCGGTGCCGACGCCTGCGATCAACACGTCGACCGCGCCATCGGTGTCGTTCCAGATCTCCGGGCCGGTGGTCTTTTCGTGGATCGCCGGGTTGGCCGGGTTGTCGAACTGGCCCGGCTGGTAGTACTTGGCAGGGTCGGAGGCGACGATTTCGTTGGCCTTCTCGATCGCGCCCTTCATGCCTTTGGCAGGCTCGGTCAGTACCAACTCGGCGCCCAGCGCCTTGAGCACCTTGCGCCGCTCCAGGCTCATCGAGGCGGGCATGGTCAGCAACAATTTGTAGCCGCGGGCGGCGGCGACGAAGGCCAGGCCGATACCGGTGTTACCCGAGGTCGGCTCGACGATGGTCATGCCCGGCTTGAGCTTGCCGCTGGCTTCGGCGTCCCAGACCATGTTGGCACCGATCCGGCACTTGACCGAGTAGCCAGGGTTGCGCCCTTCGATCTTGGCCAGGATGGTCACCCCGCGCGGGGCGATACGGTTGATCTGCACCAGCGGCGTGTTGCCGATGGAGTGCGCGTTGTCTGCGTAGATACGGCTCATGGCAGGGTCCTTAACCGAGCGGGGAAAGCTTCAAGGGTAAGCCTGCCCGAGAGGAGCGTAAAGCCCGTTCGAACTCCCGCGACGGGCCTGCGGTCAACCGGACATCCTCGATTGGAGAGCCTTCGATGAAAGCGCGTTATCGCTGGCCGCTGGTCGGCCTGGCCAGCCTGGCCGTGCTGCTGGTGGCGCTGCACCTGGCGCTGCCCTACCTGGTGCGCGACTACCTCAACGACAAGCTCGCCGACATGGGCGAGTACCGTGGCCAGATCACCGATGTCGACCTGGCCTGGTGGCGAGGGGCCTACCAGATCAACGGGTTGAAGATCGTCAAGACCACCGGCAAAGTGCCAGTGCCGTTTGTCGATGCGCCGTTGATCGACCTGTCGGTGAGCTGGCACGCGTTGTGGTACGACCGGGCCGTGGTGGCCGAAGTGGTGTTCGTCCGCCCAGAGCTGAACTTCGTCGACGGCGGCAACAAGCAGAATTCGCAGACCGGTCGTGGCACCGACTGGCGTCAGCAGCTGGAAAAGCTGCTGCCGATCACCCTCAATGAAGTGCGCATCGACAATGGCACGCTGACCTTTCGCAATTACAACTCCAAGCCGCCCGTCGAGCTCAAGGCCACTCGATTGCAAGCGAGTATCCGCAACCTGACCAATGTGCGCGACGACAAAGGCCGGCGTGATGCCAGCTTCGAAGGTTCTGCGCTATTGCTTGGTGACGCCAAGGTGGAAAGCCGGGCGACCTTCGATCCGTTCAGCGACTTCGACGACTTTGAGTTCCGCCTGCGTGCTACGGGCATCCAGCTGCGTCGACTCAACGATTTCGCCAGCGCCTACGGCAAGTTCGACTTCAACGCCGGCCACGGCGATGTGGTGATCGAGGCCCAGGCCGAGAAGGGTCGGCTCAATGGCTATATCAAGCCGCTGCTGCGCGATGTGGATGTGTTCAATTGGCAGCAGGATGTCGAGAACAAGGACAAGGGTTTCTTCCGTTCGATCTGGGAGGCGCTGGTCGGTGCCTCGGAAACCGTGCTGAAAAACCAGCCGAAAAACCAGTTCGCCACCCGCGTGGAACTCAGCGGCAGTGTCCATCAGCAGGACATCAGCGGGTTTGAGGCCTTTTTGCAGATTCTGCGTAACGGTTTCGTGCAGGCGTTCAATGCACGATATGAGCAACCTGCGCCTGATTCCGACTGAGCCTGCGTGACGGGCCATTCAGGGACTGAATACCCGGTCTGCGTTTGCACGTGCCTGGGGCCGGGGTATAGTCGCTGACACACATAGACAATGTTGTCTGGGCCGCCCCTATCGCGGGGTACGCACGCTCCCACGCCGCGCTACACACAGAATGCGTGGGAGCGGGCTTGCCCCGCGATGAGGCCGCCACTGACACCCCGCACAGAGGATAGGTTGATGAAGTTCGAAGGCACCCGCGACTACGTCGCCACAGACGACCTGAAACTGGCGGTCAACGCGGCGGTTACCCTGGAGCGCCCACTGCTGGTCAAAGGCGAGCCGGGCACCGGCAAGACCATGCTCGCCGAGCAACTGGCGGCTTCCTTCGGCGCCAAGCTGATCACCTGGCACATCAAGTCGACCACCAAGGCCCACCAGGGCCTCTACGAGTACGACGCAGTGAGCCGCCTGCGCGACTCGCAGCTGGGCGTGGACAAGGTCCACGATGTGCGCAACTACCTGAAGAAGGGCAAGCTGTGGGAGGCGTTCGAGTCTGAAGAGCGGGTGATCCTGCTGATCGACGAGATCGACAAGGCCGACATCGAGTTCCCCAACGACCTGCTGCAAGAGCTCGACAAGATGGAGTTCTACGTCTACGAAATCGACGAGACCATCAAAGCCAAGCAGCGGCCGATCATCATCATTACCTCGAACAACGAAAAGGAGCTGCCCGACGCCTTCCTGCGCCGCTGCTTCTTCCACTACATCGCCTTCCCCGACCGCGACACCCTGCAGAAGATCGTCGATGTGCACTACCCGAACATCAAGCAGTCGCTGGTCAGCGAGGCGCTGGATGTGTTCTTCGATGTGCGCAAGGTGCCGGGCCTGAAGAAGAAGCCCTCAACCTCCGAACTGGTCGACTGGCTCAAGCTGCTGATGGCCGACAATATCGGCGAAGCGGTGTTGCGCGAGCGCGATCCGACCAAGGCCATCCCGCCGCTGGCCGGCGCCCTGGTCAAGAACGAGCAGGACGTGCAATTGCTCGAGCGCCTGGCATTCATGAGCCGACGCGGCAATCGCTGACAGGAGCCGGTCATGCTGCTCAACCTGTTCAACGAAATGCGCGCGGCCAAGGTGCCGGTCTCGGTGCGCGAACTGCTCGACCTGCTGGCGGCCCTGCAGCAGCGGGTGGTGTTCGCCGACATGGACGAGTTCTACTACCTCGCCCGAGCGATTCTGGTCAAGGACGAGCGACACTTCGACAAATTCGACCGAGCCTTCGGCGCCTACTTCAAGGGCCTGGAGAGCCTCGACCGACACCTGGAGGCGCTGATCCCCGAAGAGTGGCTGCGCAAGGAGTTCGAGCGTTCGCTCAGCGATGAGGAGCGCGCGCAGATCCAATCGCTCGGTGGCCTGGACAAGCTGATCGAGGAGTTCAAGAAACGCCTCGAAGAGCAGAAAGAACGCCACGCCGGTGGCAACAAGTGGATCGGCACCGGCGGTACCAGCCCGTTTGGCTCAGGTGGCTTCAACCCTGAAGGCATCCGGGTCGGCGAGGCCGGCAAACGCCAGGGCAAGGCGGTCAAGGTCTGGGACCAGCGCGAGTACAAGAACCTCGACGATCAGGTCGAGCTGGGCACGCGCAACATCAAGCTGGCCTTGCGCCGGCTGCGCAAGTTCGCCCGCCAAGGTGCGGCTGAAGAGCTGGACATCGATGGCACCATCGACCACACCGCCCGCGACGCCGGGCTGCTGAACATCCAGATGCGCCCAGAGCGGCGCAACACGGTGAAGTTGCTGCTGCTGTTCGACATCGGCGGGTCGATGGACGCCCATGTGCGGGTATGCGAAGAGCTGTTCTCGGCCTGCAAGACCGAGTTCAAGCACCTGGAGTACTACTACTTCCACAACTGCGTGTACGAGTCGGTGTGGAAGAACAACCTGCGCCGCACGTCAGAGCGCTTTGCCACCTTCGACTTGCTGCACAAGTACGGCGATGACTACAAGGTGGTGTTCGTTGGCGATGCGGCCATGGCGCCTTACGAGATCACCCAGCCTGGCGGCAGTGTCGAGCACTGGAACGAGGAAGCCGGCTATGTGTGGATGCAGCGCTTCAAGGAGAAATTCAAGAAGATCGTCTGGATCAACCCGTATCCGAAGCAGACCTGGGACTACACCGCCTCCACCCACCTGATCCGCGAGCTGGTCGAAGACAAGATGTATCCGCTGACCTTGCAGGGGCTTGAGGATGCGATGAAGTATCTGTCCAAATAGACAAGTGCTGGATTCACCGGCCTCTTCGCGGGCAAGCCCGCGAAGAGGCCGTGACAGGCCAACACCAAGCCAGCAGCTCAGCGCCAGCTCTCCTTGACCGCCTTGCGCCGCCCGCCAAGAATCACCCAGCCGACCAGCAGCAACACACTCTCGACCACCAAGGCCAGCAAGAACCCCGCCCCCAGGCCCCAGCCAATCGCCTCTGGCACCAACAGAATCTGGTAGCTGTAGCCCTTGAGGGTTTCTTCGCGCAGCTGTGGATCGGCCTGCACCAACACATGCCAGCTGCGGCTCAACCACGATCCTTGCAACGCCTGCCACTCGCGCTCGAGCAACTGATTGCGGATCAGCAGGCTCTCGATGCTGTTGGCGTCGCTGAGAAACACCGGATCGTCACTGCTGCGATAGTGGCGCACCAGCGCCTGCAAATCGCCCTTGAAGAAGCGCTCGGCGGTCTCCTGGAAGCCCGACAGCGCCTCGCGCGACTCCAGTACATGCGCCTCGACTCGCTGGGTGTAGTCCTTGACCATGCCCGGGACCTGAATACCGGCCAGCAGGCCGAAGGTGAACAGCAGCAACCGCAGGTAACTTCTGAACATGCAGCGTCCTTAGCTTTGCCCGTGGGCGATGCACTCGCCATGGCGCCACAGCGCCCATTGGCCGGGCTCATAACGGTGCCAGGTTTCGTTTTCGGTCAGGGCCTCGGTGGTGATCACCGTGACCACGTCATTTGGAGTGGTTTCTGCCTGGAAGTCGACGATCATGTCGACATCCTTGAGCCTGGCCGGGCCAAACGGTGCGCGACGGGTAATGTGCGCCAGTTTGGTCGAACAGAAGCAGAACAGCCAGTCGCCGTTGCTCAGCAAACCATTGAACACGCCCTTGCCACGGTACTCGGCGCAGGCCTCGACCAACACGGGCAGCAGTTGCTCGACCTCGACCGGCTCCGGGAAGGCGCTACGCACGCGATTGAGCAGGTCGCAGAAGGCCGCTTCGCTGTCAGTGTCGCCAATGGGCCGGTAGAAGGTTTTCTGTCCGCTGAAATCAGCCAGTTGGCCATTGTGCGCGAAACACCAGTTATGCCCCCACAGTTCGCGCACGAACGGGTGAGTATTGGACAGGCAGACCTTGCCGACGTTGGCCTGGCGAATATGGCCGATGACCACCTCGCTCTTGATCGGATAGCGCTGCACCAGCTTGGCCACTTCCGATTCGCTGCTCGCTGCCGGGTCCTGGAACAGACGCAGGCCGCGCCCTTCATAGAAACCGATGCCCCAGCCATCGCGGTGCGGACCGGTACGGCCGCCGCGCTGCATCAGTCCGGAGAAGCTGAAGACAATGTCAGTAGGGACGTTGGCACTCATGCCCAGCAGTTCGCACATACGCGCGGCTTCCTTTACAGACGGGGCTCGACCCGGCCGCGGCCAGGGGCCGCTGGCGGCGGGTCGTTGCGATAACGGTCATTGTGATCGGCGGCAACCGATGCCTCGACCAGCACCTGGTCATCTTCGCTGACCTGGCGCTGGGCAGCGGCATCGGCCTGCTCGCGGCGCTCGCGGGCGCGTTTTTCCAGCGGCCAGCGGATCAGCACGAAGAGCAGATACAGGGCAAAGGCGATCATGCCGTACATGGCCAGGTCCGAGGCGGCGCGCCAGGCGTTGTTACCGACCTTGAAGGCGATATCCAAGGCACTGATGGCGATGGCCGGGGCGAAGCTTTCCTTGACCGGATCGACGATGGTTGGGGTCAGCAGCAGCACCGCGATGATCACCCGCAGCGGTTCGCGCAGCCAACGCCACATCCAGCCGGTGAGTTTGAAGCCCACCAGCAGGCAGCCCAGGGCGGCCACGGCATAGAGGCCCCAGGCGAGGGTATAGTCGTTCTCGGTCATGGTGTTCGTGCAAGCCAGGCAAAGAGACGCCTATGATAAACACATTTGGGCCTAGGCGCCCCTATCGCGGGGCAAGCCCGCTCCCAGGTGCTGTTTGATTGAACACTGCCAGCGTGGGAGCGGGCTTGCCCCGCGATAGGGCCGGCAAAGCCCGCAACAGCACACCAAGAGATCATTCATGCCAGCCACCGCTAAAGCTCCAATCGCCCATCAGGCCCCAGGCGCCGACCCCTACGCCTGGCTGCAAGAGCGCGACACCCCCGAGGTACTGGCCTACCTGCACGCCGAAAACGCCTACCAGGAGGCCTGCCTGGCCGACCAGGAGCCGCTGCGCGAGCAACTGTTCGAAGAGATCAAGGGCCGCATCAAGGAAACCGACCTGTCATTGCCCTCGCCCTGGGGCCCTTGGCTGTATTACACGCGCACCACCGCCGGCGACGAATACCCACGCCACTACCGCTGCCCGCGCCCGGCCGACGACTCCAACACGGTCGATGAAAGCCGCGAACAATTGCTGCTCGACCCCAACGCCCTGGCCGCTGGCGGCTTCCTGGCACTGGGCGCGTTCAATGTCAGCCCCGACCACCGCCTGCTGGCCTACAGCCTCGATACCAACGGCGAAGAAACCTACACGCTGTATGTCAAGGACCTGGCCAGCGGCAGCATCACCACCCTGCCCTTCGACGACTGCGACGGCAGCATGACCTGGGCCAACGATAGCCAGACGCTGTTCTTCGCTGAACTGGACGACACCCACCGCCCTTGGCGCCTGCGCCGCTTTACCTTGGGCGAGGCTGACGCGCAGACCGTGTTCGAGGAAGCCGATGGACGGTTCTTCCTGCACTGCTACCGCGCCAGCTCCGAGCGCCAGCTGATCCTGCTGCTCAACAGCAAGACCACCAGCGAGGCCTGGGTGCTCGACGCCAGCACCCCACAGGCCGACTTCACCTGCCTGGCGCCACGTGAGGAAAATCACGAGTACTACCCCGATCACGGCCAGCTCGATGGCCAGTGGCGCTGGTTCATTCGCAGCAACCAGGACGGGATCAACTTCGCCCTGTTCCACGCCCCTGCCGAGCAGGTGCCAAGCCGCGCGCAGTGGCAGGTGCTGGTGGCGCACCGTGAGACGATCATGCTCGAAGGCCTGAGCCTCAATGCCAGCGCGCTGGCGCTGAGCCTGCGCGAAGGTGGCCTGCCGATCATCGAAGTGCGCCCGCAAGGTTTGCCGACATACCGCGTGGAGCTGCCGGATGCGGCCTACAGCCTGTATGTGCAAGACAGCCTGGAGTTTTCCAGCAGCCGCATTCGCCTGCGGTACGAAGCGCTCAACCGCCCAGCCCAGATGCGCCAACTGGAGCTGGCCAGTGGTGCTCAGCAGGTGCTCAAAGAGACGCCAGTGCTTGGCGCGTTCGATGCCGACGCCTACGTCAGCCAGCGCTTGTGGGCGACCGCCAAGGATGGCACGCAGGTGCCGATCAGCCTGGTCCGCCGCCGCGAGGATCTGGACAAGACAGTGCCGCTCTATCTGTACGGCTATGGCGCCTATGGCGAAAGCCTCGACCCATGGTTCTCCCACGCCCGGCTGAGCTTGCTCGAACGCGGCGTGGCCTTTGCCATCGCCCATGTGCGTGGCGGCGGCGAGCTGGGCGAGGCCTGGTACCGGGCGGGCAAGCAGCAACACAAGCAGAACAGCTTCGATGACTTCATCGCCTGCGCCGAACACCTGATCGCCGAGGGCGTCACCGGCCGCGAACGCCTGGCGATCAGCGGCGGCAGCGCCGGCGGCCTGCTGATTGGCGCGGTACTCAACCAGCGTCCGGATCTCTTCCGTTGCGCGATTGCCGAAGTGCCGTTCGTCGACGTGCTCAACACCATGCTCGACCCTGAGTTGCCGCTGACCGTGACCGAGTACGACGAGTGGGGCAACCCCGAGGAGCCGCAGGTTTACGCACGGATCAGGGCTTATGCGCCCTACGAGAACGTCAAGGCCCAGGCCTATCCTGCCATGCTGGTGGTGGCCGGTTACAACGACAGCCGCGTGCAGTACTGGGAAGCAGCCAAGTGGGTCGCGCGCTTGCGTACGCGCAAGACCGACGACAACCTGCTGCTGCTCAAGACTGAGATGGGCGCGGGTCACGGCGGCATGAGCGGCCGGTACCAAGGGCTCAAGGACGTGGCGTTGGAGTATGCGTTCGTCTTCAATGAGCTGGGCGTGGTGTAAATCGGTTTTCTTGTTGTCTTAAGGTGGATTTGTCTTGCCGGTTTTGCGTCGCCAGTGCTGGCCTCTTCGCGGGCAAGCCCGCTCCCACATGGGCCGAGTCGATCACACAATTGATAGGGGTCTGCACGATTCCTGTGGGAGCGGGCTTGCCCGCGAAGAGGCCAGCACTGGCGACAAAAACTGCGCTTGAAAGACGCGAACCAACGATCCACCGTCCCAGACAGAAGAACAACACATGCCAGACGTCTCCCAGCTCAATGCCGAAATCCGCGACATGCTCATGGACTGCGGCCTGTTCGACGCCCTGCAACCAACCGACTTCCACACCGTGGCCGGCTACTTCAGCCTGACCCATATGAGTGCCGGCGAGACGATTTTCCAGGAAGGCGACGCCGGTACCTTCATGTGCATCCTGCACCGCGGCCAAGTCTCGGTGCGCAAGACCGATGGCAGCGGCCAGGCGGTGGAAATCGCCGTGCTGCGCCGCGGCGCGTTTGGCGAAATGGCCGTGCTCGACGGTGAGCGCCGCTCGGCCAGTTGCGTAGCGGCCAGCGAATGCCAACTGCTGACCCTGGGCAAGGACTCGTTGGAAAAGATGCTCAACGAAGCGCCACGCATCGCTGCGCGGATCATCCGCGCACTGGCTGTGGCGCTATCGAAGCGCTTGCGCATGCAAGACGGCCAGCGCCTGGCCCAGGTCTAATCGTCCTTGGCCGGTGGCCGCGGCGGCTCTTGCGAAAGGACCGGCAGCGGCTGATCGCGCGGTGGCCCGGGCACGGGTATCGGCGGCAGCAGCGGTGCACCGGGCTGGCGGTCGTAGGCTTTGGGCGGTGCGCTCGGGGTGATCTGTGGATAAGGCGTGGGCGTGGCGGTGCCCGGTGCGCCAGGCACCGGCGTGGTGATCCGGGGCTGCTGGCCAGCGGCGTGCGCCAAGGGCGCGGCAACCACGATCAATGCGGCGAGGATCGCATGCAACATCTGCAACCTCCTGTCGGGAATCTTTCTACAGGCTACGCCCATCTGCAGGTTTTTGCCTGTCCGCGTGGCCCGCAGGCGCGCTAGACTCAAGGATATAACCGTCATTCGCCTGAATACAATAAAGGTAACACCATGAGTTCCACCCTATCGGCTACCGCCCGCCTCGACCGCATCCTTGCCGACGCCAAGCGCGACAAGGAAATGGGCTACCGCGACAAGGCCCTGAAGATGTATCCCCATGTCTGCGGCCGCTGCGCCCGTGAGTTCTCCGGCAAACGCCTGTCGGAGCTGACCGTGCACCATCGTGACCATAACCACGACAACAACCCCCAAGATGGCTCGAACTGGGAACTGTTGTGCCTGTATTGCCACGACAACGAGCACTCGCGCTACACCGACCAACAGTACTTCAGCGAAGGCTCGACCAGCACGCCGAGCATCGCCAAGGCCACCCACAACCCGTTCGCCGGTTTGGCCGGCCTGCTGAAGAAAGACTGATCCCCATCACTGCCGGCAAGCCCGTATAATTGCGTCTTTTTTGCGAAGGGCCCCGGCACGTGGCAAACAAACGGTACAGCTGCATCGGCCTGTTCAATCCCAAGTCCCCGGAGAACGTCGGCTCGGTGATGCGCGCAGCGGGTTGCTACGGCGTCAACTCAGTGTTCTACACCGGCAAACGCTATGAGCGCGCGCGCGATTTCGTCACCGATACCAAGCGGGTGCACTACGACATTCCGCTGATCGGAATCGATGACCTGCAGCGCATCATTCCCCTGGGCTGCACGCCGGTGGCGGTGGAGCTGGTCGAGGGTGCCCGGCCGCTGCCTGAGTACACCCACCCGGATCGCGCCATCTACATCTTCGGGCCTGAAGACGGCACCCTCGATGAGAGCGTGCGGGCGTGGTGCGAAGAGACCATCTACATCCCCACCGAGGGCTGCATGAACTTGGCGGCGACGGTCAATGTGGTGCTGTATGACCGCTTGGCCAAGGGCCTCAATACGCGCTCCGGGCCCAAATTCAAGTAAGCAGGGCTGGCCTCATCGCGGGGCAAGCCTGCTCCTGCGCCAACCCTGCAATGGCCAATCGGGTTCGACCGGACCTGTAGGAGCGGCCTTGTCGCGCAATAAGCCCGGCGCGAACGCTGACTGACCTGCCGTCCAGCACACCAAATGAACGGCACTGCAAAGGGAAGGGTCAGCTGCTTACACTTCCCACGGAGAGTTAGTCATGCTCGACATCCATTCCCCTTCAGTAAGCAAAGATCACAACGTCCACGGCCTGGAACGCGCCAGTTCGCTGGCGGGTGGTGCATTGATGATCGGCAAAGGCCTGCGCCATGGTGGCCTGATCGGCCTGTTGCAGGTGGCGGTCGGAGGCTTGGCGCTGGCGCGCGGGATCAGCGGGCACTGCTCGACCAAGGCCTGGTGGTTGAGCCATCGCCAGGAGTATCAGCGCCTGCGTGGCGACATTCAGCGCAGCGCGGCAGAGCTTGAGGTGCTCAGGGCCAGTGCCGAAGCAGCGACGCGCGGGGTGACGGTGACTGGGACGGATCCTGCGGCGAAAATTTAACCGCAGCGGCGGACCGGTGGTTGCTATCGGGGGGCAAGCCCGCTCGCACAGGTTTAGCGCAGGTTTTCAGAGAAAGGCGTCAGCGCAGGAGCTTGCTTTGCAGCACTTCGGATTGGCGACCCAGCACGCTTTCGCTGAGCTGGATGAACTCTTCGGTGTTGACGCTGGGCACGCGCATCAGCGCCCGTGCGACATCATCCAGCGAGCGCTTGTTCTGGGTGTGCAGGCGGATCTCGCGGTCCAGCGCCTGCAACAGCTGCACGCCCCGCGCGACCTGACCAGGGTCGGCCTGGTCGCCGCGCAGGCGGGTGACTTTGCTGCCTAGCTTTTGCAGGCGCGCCTGCCAGGCCTGATAGCGGTCATCACTGACGCCTCCAGCGCGACGCAGCAATTCGTTGGCGTAGTAATCGGTCAGGCTCTCACCGATCCAGTCGCTGCCATCGCGGTCATTGATCTGCGCGAACAACTGCACCAGCTCACGCAGCAGCGGGCTATTGCCGCTGTCACCGATCAACGGCCGGTTACTGTGCAGGAACAGCGAATTGCGTCCGGTCAGTACGCCGCGCCACATCTCATCACGCGCGCCGACCAACAACAGCTTGGGCGGATTACGTGGGAATACCGCCTGCACCTGCGGCCAAACGAACGTCAGTAACGTCAGGGTATCCATGCGGCGCATGCCCTGCCCTTGCGGCGCCGCCACGGTCACGTCGGTTTCGCCCAGGCGCGCCCGCCGGCTGCCGAGGTTGCCAGCCAGCATCCAACCGGTGGGACGGTCAAACAGCCGCGAGACGTTATCGATACGGAATTTCTGCTTGCCGATGCGCGGCCAGGCAGTTTCTACACTCTTCCAGCCCGCCGGCAATTCAAAAGCCAGGCGTGCGACCAGTTCGGTGCCGTCCTGCTGGTCGAGGCGCGCCGGGGGCACCAGCTGATCGCCACGAAACACTGCCCAGTGCGGGGTGATGCGGCTTTCATAGGCGCCACCGTGGGGTTTCTGGTCGAGTTGCACGCGGTAGCTGAGGCTGGTCTTGCCGGGCGCCGGGCGCCATACCCCGCGCTCGCCCTGCTGCTGCCATTGGCCGTCGGCGTGAAACTCGCTGTAGGCGCCCGTCTTGCCCAGGTCGAAGTCCAGGCTGCGCACCGCACTGCCGTCAGCCAGGGTCAGGCGCACCTCGGCCTGGCTGGTCGATGGCAGCAATCGCACCTGGTAATCCAGATCGACCTTCTTGGCCCAGGCCGGCGTACAGGCTGCAAGACCCAGGACCAACAGCAGAGGGCGACGCATACAGAAACTCCTTGTTCAGCAGAGGCGAAAGACCGGGGCTCAGCCGGCGCGGAAAATCAGGTGGTCTTCCCAATCGTCTTCTTCCACATCGTTCTCACTGAGCATACGTCCAGACTGGGAGATACGCTGCTCATGCACCTGCTTGCGGTCACCGCAGACCAGGTGGTGCCAGGCGGGCAGGTCCTTGCCTTCACTGACCAGACGATAACCGCAGGTGGCCGGCAACCATTTGAACTGATCGGCCTTGCCGGGGGTGAGCTGGATGCAGTCAGGCACCTGGGCAAAGCGGTTGGGATAGTCGCTGCACTGGCAGCTGTCGAGATCGAGAAGCTTGCAGGCGATACGCGTGTAGTAGACGCTGTTGTCGTCCTCATCCTCGAGCTTTTGCAGGCAGCACATGCCGCAGCCGTCACAGAGCGATTCCCACTCCTGCGCATCGAGCTGTTCGAGGGTCTTGCGCCGCCAGAAGGGCGCGGTTTGCGGCATCATCACACGGTTTCCTGCATTGATTCTTCATTCACGGCGCGCGGCGGCGCCAGTCTAGAGCCTGGCCTTGGGCAAAGCCAGACCGCTTGTCAGTACCTGCTGGACGCAGTAGCGTGCGCTTCTGGTCTTTCCCTACCTTGCAGGAGCCACCATGAGCGCCAATCCCCGCATTGCCGATTACGCCATCAACGAGCAGTTCATCAACCGCTGGTCGCCGCGCGCGTTTACCGCCGAGCCGATCAGCGAAGACACTCTGCTGAGCTTCCTGGAAGCCGCGCGCTGGGCACCGTCGGCGTACAACTCACAGCCATGGCGCTTCCTTTATGCGCGGCGCGACACCCCCAGCTGGGAGCGCTACCTGGAACTGCTGGTGCCGTTCAACCGCAGCTGGGCGCAGCAGGCTTCGGCATTGGTGCTGATCATCTCCAAGACCAGCTTCGATGACAAACCGGCGCTGTGGCACACCTTCGACACCGGTTCCGCCTGGGGCCACTTGGCCCTGCAAGCGAGCATCAGTGGCTGGCACACCCACGGCATGGCCGGGTTCGACCAGGAGCTGGCGCGCAAGGAGCTGAAGATCCCCGAGGGCTATGACCTGCATGCCATGGTTGCGATCGGCAAGCTGGGCGACAAGGCCACCCTGGCCGAGGCGCTACAGGCGCGCGAAGTGCCGAGCCCGCGCCGGCCGTTGAGCGAGTTGGCGGCTGAGGGTGATTTCAGCTTGTAATAGGTTTATCGCCTGTGCCGGCCTCATCGCGGGGCAAGCCCGCTCCCACGAGATACTGAGCTACGCCCCAGATGATGGATGGGTGTCCAACATCTGGGGCGCAGCTCATACGAGCGTGGGAGCGGGCTTGCCCCGCGATGAGGAGCAATCAAGTTCAGTACCCGCGCAGAAAATCCACTTCCCCACGTAAGCCCTGCCCCGCCGCATACGCCCGTGCATTGTCGACGAACAAACGCACCATCGCCGCTGGCGAGGTGGGCGCCGAGCTGTGCCCGGTCAACAGCAAGCCCCAGGCGGTCCAGAACGGGTGGCGCTGGGGCAACGGCTCCTGACGGCAGACATCGATCACCGCGCCTGCCAGATGCCCTTCCTTGAGCGCCTCGACCAGGTCGCCATCGACCACCGCCACCCCGCGCCCGGCGTTGATGAACAGGGCGCTGGGCTTGAAGCGCTTGAACAGCGCAGCGTCGTACAGATCATGGGTCGCGGGTGTATCGGGCAGCAGGTTAAGCACATAGTCCGCTTGTTCGACCATGCGCGGTAACTGATCCAACCCCGCCACTTCAACGAACGGCGCCTGCTCCCGGGCACTGCTGGCAACGCCGCGCAAGACCACGCCAAATGGCAGCAGGAACTCGGCAACACGTTGACCGATATCACCGGTCCCGACGATCAGCACCTGACGCCCCTCCAAGGTGCGCCCTGGGCGGTCGTCCCAACGCCGCTCGACCTGGCTGACCAGCCGCGACAGCACATCGCGCTCATGGCCGAGCATGTAGGTCAGCATGTATTCGGCCATGACCTGGCCAAAAATCCCCACGGCGCGGGTCAGGCGGTAATCACGTGGCAGGCCGTCAGCCAACAACGGGGTGATACCGGCCCAGGTCGATTGCACCCATTGCGGCTTGTGGCCCTGGCGCAGCAGGCTGGCGAGCAGGTCAGGCTGCCCCAGCCACACTGGGCTGTCGGGCGCCAGGCGGGCCAGTTCGGCGGAGTCCCCGCTGGTCACCACCTGCAGGTCCGGGGCCGCTTCGGCCAACAGGCGAGCGTAGTTGGCATGATCCTGTTCAGCGATCAGAACGCGCATCTTGAAAAACAACCTTGGCAGACAACTAAATGCGGCCCGACTGGCGGGCCGCTTGGCAGAGGGTTAGCTGCGGGCCGCAATCAGACCGGGTCGTTGCGGCGCAGCAGCTCTTCGGGCAGGTGCTCGATGTACTCGTCTTCAGCGGGCGGCATCTGCAAGTGATAACCCTGACTCTCAAGGTTCTCGAGCACCTTGGCGATATCCTCGCGGGCCAGCTTGCGCTCTGGGCTGAGCACCAGGTCGAAGGCGTGGATCGGGGCGCCGAAAAACGGCAGCAGGCCGTCGGGAACACGCTCCAGGCCATCGGCCTTGAGCACGTAGAGGTACATTTCGTTCTTGCGCGGGCTTTTGTAGATCGAACAGATACGTTTCATCAGGCTTCTCCGGCACCTGCCAGATCATCCAGCAGGGCCTGGCCCATCCGCTCGCGACGCCAGCCGCGCAGCGAATCAGGCAATTGATAGGGACCCTTGGGGTAGCCGCTCTTGAGCAGGGCTTCGAGGGTCTTTTTGCGCAGCATCAGCTCGGGGGCGATGCCCAACCGCTCGCCTTCGGCCTGGCCAACCGCACGCAGGCGCTTGAGGATGCCAGAGGCTTCGATCGGCAGGGGTTCGGGCAAGGCTTGCGGGTACTGCTCGGCGGGCACGCTGCCGGCCTGCTTGATCAGCTTGAGCAGGAACTCGCCGTCCTGGCGGATGGTACGCGGGTGCATGTCATCGATCTTGGCCAACGCCGAGAGGTTGTCGGGCTGGGTCTTGGCCATCGGCCACAGCGAATGCTCACGCAGCACGCGGTTGCGCGGCAGGTCGCGGCTACGCGCCTCGCGCTCGCGCCAGGCGCACAGCTCACGCAGCACCGCCAGTTGCTGGCGCGACAGTTTCCAGGCCAGCTTGACGTCGCGGTAGAGGGTCTCGGGTTCAACCTCGCGGCGCATCTGCGCGACCAGCTCGGCGCCGTCTTCCAGCACCCAGGCGTATTTGTCGTCCGACAGTTTCGGGCGCAGTTTGCGGAACAACTCAGCCAGGTGCACGGCATCTTCGGCGGCGTAGCTGACCTGAGTTTCCGACAGTGGGCGCTGCAACCAGTCGGAGCGCGTCTCGCCCTTGGGCAGGTCGAGCCCGAGCACCTCCTGCACCAGGCGCGAATAGCCCATCGAGAAGCCAATGTTCAGATAGGCCGCGGCCAGTTGCGTGTCGAACAACGGTTGGGGCAGCTTGCCGGTCAGGCGCAGCAGCACTTCGAGGTCTTCGCTACAGGCGTGCACGACCTTGACCACAGCGCTGTCTTCGAGCAACTCGGCCAGCGGCTGCCAGTTGCCGATCAGCAACGGATCGATCAGAAAGGCCTTGTTGCCATCGCCGATCTGCAGCAGGCCGGCTTTCGGATAAAAGGTGTCGACCCGCA
Organism: Pseudomonas sp. BT-42-2; assembly: GCF_025847435.2. Lineage (NCBI taxonomy): Bacteria > Pseudomonadati > Pseudomonadota > Gammaproteobacteria > Pseudomonadales > Pseudomonadaceae > Pseudomonas > Pseudomonas sp. BT-42-2. The sequence goes on along the minus strand of NZ_JAOYTM010000014.1, from coordinate 194,824 downwards.
TGAATTCGGTATCGAGCGCTACGAAGGGCAGTTCGCGCCAGGTCCGGCAGTGCTCGGCCAGGCTTTGGTCGTCACAGATCCAGTGTATTTCGATGGCCACGAGGCTCTCCCACAATCATTGGCGCGCAGTATATACGCCGTGGGCTCTGCACGCGAAACCTGGCGACCATCGCGCCCATCCTGGGCGTGCTCAGCGACCTGCCGCCAGCCAGGGCCGGCAGCCAGCGAACAGGTCCAGCGCCTGCTGGTAGACCTCGGTGTGCACCTGCAACAGGCCGAGCATCGAATGGAACAGGTTGTCCTGGCTCAACGGCGCGTCACGCAGGCGCGCCAGGCAATCGGTATCGAGGGCGAAATCCTCCCGGTAGCTGTCGGAGAACCACGCCAGCATCGGCACATGACGTTGTTGCTCTGGCGCCAGCATGTACGGCGTGCCATGCAGATAAAGGTTGTATTCGCCCAGCGACTCGCCGTGGTCGGAGAGATAGATCATAGCGGTGTCGACCTGGCCCTGGCGGCTGCGCAGGATATCGATCAGCGAAGCCAGGACCTGATCGGTATAGCCCAGGGTGTTGTCGTAGCTGTTGACGATGGCCTGTTGATCGCACTGGTTCAGGGCATTGCTCTGGCAGACCGGGGTGAAGCGCTGGAAAGCCTGTGGGTAGCGTTTGTAGTAGTCAGGGCCGTGGCTGCCCATCTGATGCAGGACCAGCACGGTGTCCTGATCAAGGTTGTCGAGCAGTTGCGTGAGACCCTGCAAGAGGATCTCGTCATGGCATTCGCCATTGGCGCACAGGGCCGGATCCTTGAGGTTGCTGACATCGACGAACTGCACCCGGTCACAGGTGCCCTTGCAGCCCGATTGGTTGTCTCGCCATTGCACGCTCAGGCCGGCACGCTGGAGGATATCCAGCAAGCCTTCGCGATTGCGGGCAACGCTGGCGTCGTAGTCCTTGCGCGGCATGCCGGAGAACATGCACGGCACCGAGACCGCGGTTTCGGTGCCGCACGAATGCACATCGGCGAATGCCAGCAAGCCTGGTTCCTTGCTCAGGCGCGGGGTGGTGTCGCGGGCGTAGCCCAATACCCCGAAGTTCTCCGCCCGCGCACTTTCGCCAACCACCAGCACTGTCAGCGACTTGCGTTGATGGCGTTGCCAGGCCGCATCGCGCCGGGCGTCTTGGCCATAGTGCGCAAAGGGCTGGGCAGCGCTGCCCAGGCGCTCGCTGGCATAACTGAACGAGGCCCCGACGATGTTGCTTGGGGTGAGCATCAGGCGGATTTCGTGGTGATTGCGAAACAGCGAGGCCAGGCCTTGATAATTGACCAGCGCCACCGAGCCCAAGGCCACCGCGCAGGCACCACTGACCAATAGCTTGCCAAACAACTCCCGGTGCCAGGGGCGGTAGGCAATCGGGGCCTTGTACACCAGCAAGGACGGCAATACGCCCAGCAGAAGAATAGACAAGGCAAACTTCAACGAGAGCAGATCGCGTACTTCAGTGATATTGGTTTCAGCGACATTGCGAAACATGCCTGCATCAATAAGCACGCCATATTGATTCATGAAGTAGGCCACTGCCGCGCCGCTGATAAACAACAGCATCAACACCGGTTTCAATACATATCGAAAGGCAACCAGTGTCAGCACCAGATTGAACGCAAAGAACATCAGTACGGCAAACGCCAGGAGCAGCCAAAGCCCCACCACACCGGGCGGCACTACCGATTGTAAATGCCCCCAGAGCAGGCCGTTGAAGCCGATCAACAGGTAAAGGCTGGCCAGCAGCGTGACCCATTCGGTCCGCAGGTTCTTGAGCTTGAGCATGATGTCCGCAATCGAGATGGATTATCGGCCAGTGCGCCGAGCGGGCGCCTGGGAAGTGGCCGAATTGTGGAAAGCGTGCCATCAATTTTTTGTGAAAAAGACGCCAACAAACAATCGCCAGGCGCCTTTTAATCGATTAAATCAAGTTCATTCAGCGGGCATTCAGCCGGGCAGACGAAGTTTGGCATACGGCTCACGCTCGATATCCAGCACTTCTACGCACAACTGGATATCCAGGCCGGGCTGCGCCGGGATGGTCTCGCGCAGCACCTCCAGCAGATGCGCGCTCAGTTGTTTCTTGACCGCTTCGGTGCGCCCGCTGAGGATCGCCAGGCGCACATGGGCAAACGCTCGCGCGGCCAGCGCGGTGCCTACCTGGTAGTTGGCGAAGGCCTGGGCACGACTCTTGATATCCAGCTCATCGGCAAATTGGCCGCTGGCCAACAACGCATTGTTAAGGCGCAACAGCAGTACATCGACCTTCAGTTCAGGCAGGTTATCGCTGTATTCCAGGTTCAAGTGCGGCATGGCAGGGGTTTCCGGTTCGCGGGCAGAAGCGACAGCCTACCCCACTCCCCCCGCGCGGCAAAGGCGACTATCCTCAGGGTTCAACACCTTTCGCTAACCCTGAACAGAGGTGAAGAAATGCCCGTACCGCATGATCTGCTCGCTGACTTGCACATTACTGCTGATGCCTTCCAGGCCCTGATCGACAAGGACCCGGCACTGCACAAGCTGCACAAGGAATACAACGGCAAGGACAAAGAGGTGGTGGCCGCCGAGGGCAACGGCACCGCAGACGAGGCCGTCAACCGGCTACGCAAGGAAAGGTTGCTGATCAAGGACAAGATCGAACGAATTATCCATCCGCCCAAATCCTGACCCGGGCACAACCAAACATCGCCGGGCACTCCTGCTGCCACCTACTACTCGCGACGAGTTCGACGTGGCAGCGGGCTTGCCCGGCGATGGCTCTGTCAGGCGCTTACGCAGACGCCTTCAGAGCCACATCCAGATCCTCGATCAGATCCCGGTAATCCTCGATCCCCACCGACAGCCGCAGCAGGTTTTCGCCGATCCCCATCAGCCCTTTCTGCTCAGGGCTCAGGGAGTTGTGCGACATGCTCCAGGAGTGGTTGATCATGCTTTCCACCCCACCCAGGGAGTCGGCCAGGACAAAGATCGACAGCGCTTCGACCAGGCGATTGACCGCCGCCCGATCACCCTTGATGCGCATGGCCACCACCGCACCACCGGTGCGCATCTGGCGCTTGCTCAACGCGTGTTGCGGATGGCTCTCAAGGCCTGGGTAATACACCTGTTCGACCTGCGGATGCGCCTCGAGGAACTGCGCTACACGCAGGGCGTTGGCGCTCTGGCGCTCCATACGTACATCGAGGGTCTTCAGCCCGCGCAGGGCCAGGTAGCAATCGAACGGCCCCTGGATTGCGCCCACCGCCATGCTGATCTTGCGCAGGCGCCCGAGCAGCTCCTGGTTGGCGGCAACCACCACGCCACCGGTCAGGTCGGAGTGGCCGCCAATGTACTTGCTCGCCGAATGCATGACCAAGTCCACGCCCAAGGTGATTGGCTGCTGGTTCCAGGGCGAGCAGAAGGTGTTGTCGATGCAGGTCAGAATGCCGCGCTCGCGGGCCAGCGTGCACACCGCCTGGATATCGACCAGGTGCAGCAGCGGGTTGGTGGGCGACTCGATCCAGATCAGCTGGGTTTCTGGGAGGATTGCGGCGGCGACGGCCTCCAGGTCATTGAGGTCGACATAGCTGGTGGTCAGCCCCGAGGTGCGCCCACGGTAGTCTTCAAGCAGGCGGAAGGTGCCGCCGTAGACGCCGTTCATCACCACCACGTGAGCGTCCTTGGAGAGCAGCTCCAGCACTGTGGCGGTGGCGCTCACACCCGAGGCGCACGCCACCGCGCCAACCCCTTCTTCCAGAGCGGCGACGCAGGTTTCATAGGCATGCCGGGTCGGGTTGGCGACGCGGCTGTAGGCGTACTCGGGGTTATCGTCCAGGCCGCGCTTGATGTACGAGCTGGCGGTGTAGATCGGCGGGAAGATGGCGTTGTCGGCAACGCTGGATTGCTCGCCAGCATGAATGGTGCGAGTGGCGAAATTACGCGGCTTGTCGGACATGGTCGGGTCCATTGACTGGGAAAGAAGTGAAGTGCGCCACTATCGCATATCCAACGCGTCATGGCCGAGCGGGGAATTTCCTTTGCGCGGATAAGCCGATGGTGTTTTCTGCATGCTCTGGCTGAGCTAATGTGGAGGATATTTTTCTGCTGATAGCCGCCCGCCGATATGGACAGTTTCGACCAGCACATCCTCACCCTGCTCCAGCGCGACGCATCGATTTCCCTCAAGGACTTGGCCGAAGCGGTCAACCTCACCACCACCCCATGCTGGAAGCGGGTCAAGCGCCTGGAAGACGAAGGCTACATCCGTGGCCGCGTCGCCCTGCTTGACCCTGAGCGCCTGGGGCTGGGCCTGACCGTGTTCGTCCAGCTCAAGACCCAACGCCATGACAGCGCCTGGCTCGAGCAGTTTGCCGCGACGGTGAGCAGCTTCGAGGAGGTGATGGAGTTTTATCGCATGTCGGGGGATTGGGACTACATGCTACGTGTGGTGGTCGGCGATATCGCAGCCTATGACCGCTTCTACAAGAAGCTGATTACCAGCACCGATGGGTTGTCCAACATCACCTCGAGTTTTGCCATGGAGCAGATGAAGTACACCACGGCTTATCCGGTCCATCGCTGAAATCTGGGCACGTCGCAGCGGCGCACCGCCGCTGCGACATGCCCGCGAAGAGGCCGGTATTGGCACCATCAATCAGCAGCAACCAGGCCGATCCGATTGCCCTGCCTGGCTTTCTCCAAACGAATCGCCACGAACTTGGAGGTCGGCGTGTACGTCCCTTCGCCATAGCTCTCCAACGGCACTAGCGGATTGGTCTCCGGGTAATACGCCGCCGCCTGCCCCTCGGGCACATCGAACGCCACCAGGCGAAAGCCGCTAACCCGTCGCTCAAGGCCGTCTTCCCACAGCGAAACCATGTCCACCTGCTCGCCAGGCTCGAAGCCCAGGCGGCGGATGTCGGCTTCGTTGACGAACACCACTTCGCGCAGGCCAAACACCCCGCGATAGCGATCATCCAGGCCATACAGCGTGGTGTTGTACTGATCGTGCGAGCGCAGGGTCTGCAAGATCAGATCGGGTTTATCCCCGCGCGCCAGCACCTGGGCGTTGACCAGGTGCTCAGGCAGGGCGCTGGCGGTAAAGCGCGCGGTGCCCGTAGAGGTGCGCCAGTTGCGCTCGGCCGCACTGTTGCCCAGGTGGAAGCCGCCGGGTTGCTCGAGGCGCTGATTGAAGTGGGCAAAGCCCGGGATCACATCAGCGATCATGCTGCGGATCCGGCTGTAGTCGGCGATGGCGTACTCCCAGTCGATCGGGTGCTTGCCCAAGGTCGCCTGGGCCATCCCGGCAATGATCGCCGGCTCCGAGCGCATGTGCGGCGAGCGCGCTTTGAGCTGGCCGTGGGAGATGTGCACCATGCTGAAGGTGTCTTCCACCGTCACCCCTTGCGGGCCGTTGGCTTGCAGGTCGATCTCGGTCCGGCCCAGGCACGGCAGGATCAGCGCGTCCCGCCCGGTCACCAGGTGCGAGCGGTTGAGCTTGGTGGATATCTGCACGGTCAGCGCACACTTGCGCAGCGCCTCGTGAGTGCGTGGGGTATCCGGCGTGGCTTGGGCGAAATTGCCACCCAGGCCGATGAACACCTTGGCCCGGCCCTGCTCCATCGCCTGGATCGCCAGCACGGCGTTATGCCCATGCTCACGCGGCACCTTGAACTGGAAGCGTTTTTCCAGGGCGTCGAGCAACGCTGCCTTGGGCTTCTCGTCGATGCCCATGGTGCGGTCGCCCTGCACGTTGCTGTGGCCGCGCACTGGCGACAGGCCGGCCCCCGGCTTGCCGACGTTGCCGCGCAGCAGTTGCAGGTTGACCAGCTCCTGCACGGTCGGCACCGAGTGGCGATGCTGGGTAACGCCCATGGCCCAGCACATGATCACCCGCTCAGCCTTGCGGTACATGCGTGCAGCCAGCTCGATCTCGGCCAGGGTCAGGCCAGACTGCTCGACGATATGCTCCCAGGAAGTAGCATCGACCGCCGCCAGGTAGTCGTCGATACCATCGGTGTGCTCGGCGATGAAGGCATGGTCGAACACCGCCGGCTGGCCATTGGCCTGAGCCTCGCGCTCCCACTGCAAAAGGAACTTGGCGATGCCGCGCATGGCCGCCATGTCACCGCCCAGCGCTGGGCGGAAGTAGGCGGTATTGGTTGGTTCAGAGCCATTGCTGAGCATCTCGAACGGGTGCTGCGGGTGCTGGAAGCGCTCCAGGCCGCGCTCCTTGAGCGGGTTGAAACACACCACCTGCGCGCCCCGGCGGACCGCCTCACGCAGCGGTTCGAGCATGCGCGGGTGATTGGTGCCAGGGTTCTGGCCAATCACGAAGATCGCATCGGCCAGTTCCAGGTCATGGAACACCACCGTGCCCTTGCCCACCCCGAGTGTGCTGCCCATGCCCACGCCACTGGCTTCATGGCACATGTTCGAGCAGTCGGGGAAGTTGTTGGTGCCATAGGCGCGGACGAACAGCTGATAGAGAAACGCCGCTTCGTTGCTGGCCCGACCTGAGGTGTAGAACTCGGCTTCATCGGGCGAAGCGAGCGCTTTAAGGTGCTTGGCGATCAGGGCGAAGGCCTCGTCCCAGCTGGTCTCTACGTAATGATCGGTGGCGGCGTCGTAGCGCATCGGGTGGGTCAGGCGGCCTTGGTATTCGAGCCAATAGTCGCTCTGCTCGGCCAGGGCGCTGACGCTGTACTTGGCGAAGAACGCCGGGTCCACCGAGCGGCCGGTGGCCTCCCAGTTAACCGCCTTGGCGCCGTTTTCGCAGAACTTGACCATGTCGCTTTCCGGCGACTCGCCCCAGGCGCAGCCGGGGCAGTCGAAGCCCCCATTCTGGTTGGTCTTGAGCATGGCCCGCAGGTTCTTGAAGGCGTTTTCACTGCCCAGCCAGCTCTTGGTCACGCTCTTGAGCGCGCCCCAGCCGGCGGCCGGGCCCTTGTAGTCCCTGATGTGTTGGTCTTGGCTCATGCGGTAGATCCTCACGCGGGGCATCGAATGGTTCACCGGATCGAGTCGCCCGATGTTTTTTCCAGCCTAAGAAGGCCGCCCCTGGTGCGTCCAATCGAAATGTCTTACAGCACGATAAGCCCTGTCGATCATGGCCTACAGCCCTTGCCAATCGAGGCCTGCGGCAGTGATAGAGGAGATTGATCATGTGAGAGGGCAAAGCAATTTGACGCAGCCCGGCGCAGGTTATAGCTTGGACCTAACCCCCTCTTACTCAGAGCGCGAATGTGGAACCCAACGGCCAGGCCCTGATCGACGGCTTCAACCGAAGAATCGACTACCTGCGGATGTCGGTCACCGACCGTTGCGACTTCCGTTGCGTGTACTGCATGGCCGAAGACATGCAGTTCTTGCCGCGCCAGCAGATCCTCAGCCTCGAAGAGCTGTACCAAGTGGCCGAGCGTTTCGTCGCCCTCGGTACCCGCAAGATCCGCCTGACCGGTGGCGAGCCACTGGTGCGCCAGGGCATCGTCGAACTGTGCGCGCGTATTGCTGCCCTGCCCGGCCTGCGTGAGCTGTGCCTGACCAGCAACGGCTCGCAACTGGGCCGACTCGCGCAGCCTTTGTTCGACGCCGGCGTCAGCCGCCTGAACATCAGCCTCGACAGCCTCGACAGCGCGCGTTTCCGCCAACTCACCCGCACCGGCGACCTGGCCCAGGTGATCGCCGGCATCGACGCTGCACGCCAGGCAGGCTTTCGCCGCACCAAGCTCAACTGCGTGGTGCTCAAGGGCCGCAATGACGATGAAATCGTCGACCTGGTGCGCTTTGCCATCGACCGCGAGCTGGATATCTCCTTTATCGAAGAAATGCCGCTCGGGGTGATCAGCGAGCATCAACGCGGCGAATCCTACTGTTCCAGCGACGAAGTGCGCGAGCTTTTGGCCGAACACTTCACCCTGATCGAATCGGCCGAGTCCTCCCAAGGGCCGGCCCGTTACTGGCGCCTGGCCGAGGCGCCGCAAACCCGGGTCGGTTTCATCTCGCCGCACAGCCACAACTTCTGCGCCACCTGCAATCGGGTGCGCCTGACCGTCGAAGGGCGCTTGCTGCTGTGCCTGGGCAACGAGCATTCGATGGACCTCAAGCAGATCCTGCGCGCCCACCCGGGTGATAGCCATCGACTGGAGAACGCCATCCGTGAGGCCGTGCACCTCAAGCCTTACCGTCACCACTTCGAGGTCGGCGGCGAGGTACAGATCCTGCGCTTCATGAACATGACCGGCGGCTGATCGGCCGCCTCTGGATTGCCATGATCGTCCACTCCCGCCCTGATGTGCTGCGTGTGCTGTTCACCCTCAAGGGCTCGATCGTCAAACGCATCGCCTTGCGCTGCCTGCTGGTGACCTTGCTGGCTGCACTGATCGTGCTGGTCGAGCGGCATTATCCGGAACGCTTCTCGCCGGTCAGCGCCACGCCGTTCACCTTGCTTGGCCTGTCGCTGTCGATCTTCATGAGCTTTCGCAACAACGCCTGCTATGACCGCTGGTGGGAGGGGCGCAAGGCCTGGGGCAGGATGATCATCGAGATGCGCTCGTTCGTGCGCGAAAGCACGGCAATTGCCGATCAGCGACTGCGTGCAGAGCTGCTGCGCAGCTTGTGTGGCTTTGCCCATGCACTCAATGCCGGGCTGCGCAGTGAAGATCCGCTCAGTGCTGCGCGGCCATGGCTGGCCGAGTCGAGTGCGATCAGTTCGCACAATGTCTGTGATGGGATCCTGCGCGAGCTGGGCCAGCACTGTTCGGACTTGGCGCAGCGCCAGCAGATCAGTGAGTGGCGCTACACCCTGCTTGAGCAGCGGCTGGTCGGGTTGTCGGAGGTCCAGGCGACCTGCGAGCGGATCAAAGGTACGCCGCTGCCCTTCCCCTACACCTTGCTGCTGCACCGAACCATCTACATCTTCTGTTTGTTGCTGCCGTTTGCCCTGGCCGAACCGCTGGGCTGGCTGGCGCCGCTGTTCACCACCATCGTCAGCTACACCTTCTTTGGCCTGGATGCGATTGGCAACGAGCTGGAAGATCCGTTTGGCCGCGATGAGAACGACCTGCCGACCGATGCCCTGGTGCGCACGATCGAGCGCGATGTGCTGTCGGCGCTGGGGCATGAGCCGCTGCCACCGGCGATGGTGCCGGTGGATCATGTGCTGAGCTGAGCAGCAGGAGCGCCCCTATCGCGGGGCAAGCCCGCTCCCACGAGATGTCCAAGATAAATGTCGACTGCGTGGGAGCGGGCTTGCCCCGCGATAGGGCCGGCACGGGCGACACCCTATTCCCATTCACTCATCCACGCGTTTCACACAACCCCACGGCCTTCAAATGCGGCACAAAGTTGCACGGCCGATGGCGCGCATCCAACTGCTCGGCCAAGATCCCCTCCCATGCGGTACGGCACGCCCCCGTCGACCCCGGCAGGCAGCACACCAGGGTGCCATTGCTCAACCCGGCCAGCGCCCGGCTTTGCACGGTCGAGGTGCCGATATCGAGGATCGACAACGCCCGGAACAGCTCACCGAAACCATCGATACGCTTGTCCAGCAAACATTCCACCGCCTCCGGCGTACTGTCGCGCCCGGTAAATCCAGTGCCGCCGGTGATCAACACCACCTGCACCTGATCGTCGGCGATCCAGGTCGCGACCTGGGCGCGGATCTTGTACAGGTCGTCCTTGAGCAACACCCGCTCGACCAGACGATGGCCAATCTGCACCGAGCGGGTGGCCAACAGCTCGCCCGAGGTGTCGTTGGCAAAGCTGCGGGTATCGCTGACGGTCAGCACGGCGATATTCAGCGGCACGAACTGCGCATCGGGTTTTACACTCACCTGGGCATCCTCTGGAAATTGGCAGTGCCGTCACGCTAGTGGCAAGCCTTGGCAGCGTCCAATCGATATGGCGAACCAGCCGATCAACCGCCTCTATCATTCGGTCACCATTAAAGATTGGCCAGCCTCGGCAGACTTGGTTAAGGTCAAACAACTCCGTTTCCCGCCCGCCAGGCCGCCCCATGGATATCAAGCAGCTCAAGTTTCTCCTCGCCCTCGACCAGACCCGCCACTTCGGCCAGGCCGCGGCGCTGTGCCACATCACCCAGCCGACCCTGTCCATGCGCCTGCGCAACCTGGAAGACGAACTGGACCTGGTGCTGGTCAAGCGTGGCCAGCGCTTCGAAGGTTTCACCGAGGCCGGCGAGCGCATCCTGGCCTGGGCCCGCACCCTGCTGGCGGCGCATGACGGCCTGCAAGCCGAAGCGGCCAGCTGTCGCGGCCAAGTGGTCGGCAGCCTGCGCCTGGGCAGCGTGCCGCTGGCCAGCTTCAACCCCATGCACCTGCTGCTGCCGCTGCGCGAAAAATACCCCGAACTGCACTTTCAGCTCAGCTCGCACACCTCCGAGCAGATCGTCGACGGCCTGAGCCGCAACCAGCTGGACCTGGGCATCTGCTATCTGGACCAGGTCAACGCGAGCTTCTTCGACGTGATCGAACTGGGCACTACCACCATGGGCCTGTTGCACGACACCCGGCATTTCCAGCTCGAGCACAGTGCTTTGCGATGGGAGGAGCTCGGCGATATCCCGTTGGGCCTGTTGAGCAAGGGCATGCATTACCGCCAATCGCTCGACTTGAGCTTTCGCAGCCGCGGCCTGGAACCGATGGCCGTGCTGGAAAGCGACTCCACCTTCCAGCTGATCCAGGCCATCACCAGCGGCGTGTGCTGTGCGGTGATGCCGCTCGATTGCGGCCTGGAAGACTTGAGCGAACACATGCGCATCATCCCCATCACCGACGCCAGTGTGCTCAGCCCGGTTGGCCTGCTATTGCGCCGCAGCGAGCCTCGGTCGGCAATTGCCGAGCAATGCTTCGACGAGGCGCGAGCGTTGTTTGCGTCGACGCCCCGTTGAAAGCATCGCGGGACCCGCCCGCTCCCACGAGGTGTTCGAATACATCCCGTGGGAGCGGGCTTGCCCGGCGTTAGCGCCGTAACTGACTACAAATCAGCTAGGGCTCAACGATAGCGCTCAAGCCAATGCGCATAGGGTGCTGGCAAGGTCCACGAGGCCTTGTCGACCCCCAGTTCCTTGGCCGCAAAGTATGCCCAGTGCGGATCTGCCAGGTGCGCCCGGCCTACCGATACCAGGTCCAATTGACCGGCCTGCAACGCCCCCTCAGCCAGCTGCGGCGTACCAAAGCCCCAGGCTGAAGTCACCGGCAAATCTGCCTCACGACGCACGCGCTCGGCAATCGGCCCCATGAACGCCGGGCCCCACGGGATGTTGGTCTCGGCAATGGTGAAGCCGACGCTGACGCTGAGCAGATCCAGGCCACCGGCCTTGAAGCGGCGGGCCAGCTCGATCGATTCCTCAAGGGTCTGCTCGTCGCGACCGTCATATTCCAGCACACCGAAACGCGCCGTCAGTGGCAGGTTCTCCGGCCACACTTCGCGCACCGCAGCCAGGGTTTCCAGAAGGAAGCGGCTGCGGTTGTCGAAGCTGCCGCCATAGGCGTCGGTGCGTTGGTTGGAATGCTCGGAGAAGAAGCTTTGGCCCAGGTAACCGTGGGCAAAATGCAGCTCGATCCACTCGAAGCCTGCGTCTCGCGCGCGCCGGGCGGCATCGACGAAGTCTTGCTGGACACGGGCGATGTCAGCCAGGGTCATCTCACGCGGCACTTTCGGCAAGTGGCCACCGAAGGCGATGGCCGAGGGCGCGATGGTCTGCCAGCCGCGCGCATCGTCGGCAGCAATGTGGTCGTCCCCTTCCCAAGGCCGATTGGCGCTGGCCTTGCGCCCGGCGTGGGCGATCTGGATGCCTGGCACCGCACCTGCCGCCTTGATCGCCTTGACCACCGGCACGAAGGCTTGCGCATGGGCGTCGCTCCAGATACCGGCGCAGCCGGGGGTGATGCGCCCCTCCGGTGCGACTGCCGTGGCCTCGACCACCACCAGGCCTGCACCGCCACGGGCCAGGCTGGCCAGGTGGACGTGGTGCCAGTCATTGATCATGCCGTCCTCGGCGGTGTACTGGCACATCGGCGGAATGGCGATGCGATTGCGTAGGGTAACGTCCTTGAGGGTGTAGGGTTGGAACAGCGCGGTCATGAACAATCTCCAGAAGCTGAATTGGCATTCGATTGTTCGATCATATTCGAACTATGGCAATTTGTGAAACCCCCGTTATCATGTGTGCCATGCGAGCCTATAAACATCCCAACCCTGAAGACCTGATTCTGGAGCGCGTGCTCTACGCCTTGAGCGACCCTGTGCGCCTGGAAATCGTCCGCCATCTGGCGGCTGTGGCCGAGGCCAGCTGTGGCGAGTTGGACGGTGGGCGGCCCAAATCGAGCATGTCCCATCACTTTCGTGTGCTGCGCGATGCCGGGCTGGTGCATACGCGCAATGTCGGCACCACGCATATGAATTCGCTCAGAAGCGCTGAGCTCGATGGGCGTTTTCCGGGCTTGCTGGGATCGATTCTCCAGCAGCAGTAAGCGCGGCTGGCCCAACCCCTTTGCGGTGGTTGGGCGAGGCGTCAGTGTGCTGAGATCACCGCGCGCACCACGCAGTCGGCCATGGCCTGGCGGGCCTGCAAGGTGGCGCTGCCCAAATGCGGCTGGAGTACCACGTTGTCCATGCCCAGCAACGCCTCGGGCACTTGCGGCTCATCGGCAAACACATCCAGCGCAGCGCCGGCCAGACGGCCGTCGGCCAAGCGAGCGACCAGTTCAGCTTCATCGACCACGCTGCCCCTGGCCACGTTGACGATGACCCCGTTCGGCCCCAAGGCCTCCAACACCCGGGCATTGACCAGGTGACGCGAGCCGCTACCGCCAGCCGCAGCCACCACCAAGATATCGCAGGCCGCAGCCAGGCTCAGTGGATCGGCGTGATAGGCAAACGTACAAGCGGCTCGTGGCCGACGGTTGTGGTAGGCAAGCACGACGCCAAAGGGCTGCAGCCGTTCGGCGATGGCCATGCCGATCCGCCCCAGACCGATGATGCCAACTCGCTGCCCGCGCAGGCTGGTCCCCAGCAGCGGGAAACCACCCAAGGGCCACTGCCCCTGCCTGACGAAGCGATCGGCCAGGCACACCTGGCGCAGTTGAGCCAGCAGCAGGGCCACGGCCTGGTCGGCCACGGCATCGGTGAGAAGATCGTCGGTGGTGACGATCGCGATGCCCCGCGCGTGCGCCTGCTCAAGGTCGATGCGGTCCACCCCCACCCCATTGACCGCAATCAGCCGCAGGTTGACCAGCGCCTGCATGAGCCAGGGCGGGACGCCCTCGCCGCCATTGGTCACCAGCGTGGTGAAGCGCTCCGGGCGCTCGCTCAGCAATGCCCGCCGGCTGGCTTCATCAAAGGCGCAGACCCGCTGGAAACGCTCATCCAGGCGCGCCTGGTAATCGGCCAGCAATGGCGCCAGCATCAACAGTTCAGCTTTCATCGGCTCACTCTCAATCTGCCTGTACGGTGAGCTGGCGTTGTTCGCCAAGGCCTTCAATGCCCAAGTGCATGACCTGCCCGGGACGCAGGAACACCGGCGTTGGCTTGATCCCCATGCCGACTCCGGGCGGGGTGCCAGTGGAGATCACATCACCCGGTTGCAGGCTCATGCAGCGGCTCAGGTAGGCGATCAACTGGGCAATACCGAAGATCAAGGTACGGGTGTTGCCGCGCTGATAACGCTTGCCGTCGACCTCCAGCCAGAGATCCAGCGCATGCGGATCGGGCACCTCGTCACGGGTCACCAGCCACGGTCCAATCGGTCCGAACGTGTCGAAGCCTTTGCCCTTGTCCCAGGTACCGCCGCGCTCAAGCTGCCATTCGCGCTCCGATACGTCGTTGATCACGCAGTAACCGGCGACGTGCTCCAGGGCATTGGCTTGGTCGATATAGCGCCCGCCCTTGCCGATCACTACCCCCAGCTCCACTTCCCAGTCAGTCTTGGTCGAGCCTCGTGGGATCTGCACATCGTCGTTGGGGCCACAGATCGCGCTGGTCCACTTGTTGAAAATGATCGGCTCGCTGGGCACGGCCATGCCGGCTTCAGCGGCATGGTCGGCGTAATTGAGGCCGATGCAGATGAACTTGCCAATCTGCCCGACGCAGGGGCCGATACGCGGCGTGCCAGGGACCAACGGCAGGCTGGCAGGATCCAGGCTGGCCAGGCGCGCCAGGCTGTCGCTGGACAGTGCTGCACCGGCGATATCCGCCACATGCAGGCTGAGGTCGCGAATCTGCCCTGCGCTGTCCAGCAGGCCCGGACGCTCGGCCCCTTTGTCGCCATAACGCAACAACTTCATGGGTATCTCCTGTCTCGATACAAAGGATTCACAAGCTCATGCCACCGTCGATCAGGTGCACACCGCCGGTGGTGTAGGCCGCCGCGTCGCTGGCCAGGTACACGGCCAATTGCGCGATCTCCTCGGCGCTGCCCAGCCGGCCCATGGGCTGGCGGTTGACGAATTGCCGGTAGACCTCCTGCGCATCGCGGCCTTGGGCCAGGGCCTGGGCCGCGATGCGCTGGTGCAACGACGGTGAGTCGACGGTACCCGGGCAGATCGCGTTGCAGCGGATGCCCTCGGCGACATGGTCGGCGGCGACGGCTTTGGTCAGGCCGATCACGGCCGCCTTGCTCGCGCCATAGGCGACGCGATTGGGCACCGCCTTGACGCTGGAAACCACCGACGCCATGTTGATGATCGAACCGCCACCGCGGCGCTGCATACCTGGCAGGAACACACGGATCATCCGGTACATGGCGGTGACGTTGAGCGCCAGCGAACGCTCCCAGGCCGCTTCGTCGCAGTCCAGAATGCCACCGCTGTGCACGAAACCTGCGCAGTTGAACAGCACGTCGATATCGCCCAGTTCGGCGCGCAGCGCCTCGATCGCCGAGGCCGAGGTCACATCCAGAACCCGCGCCTGGATACCTGGCTCATCGAGCAGGCTGTCGATGCGAATATCGCTGCCGAACACCTCTGCCCCGGCGGCCGCGAACGCCTGCGCGCTGGCCAGGCCAATGCCTTGGCCAGCGGCAGTGATCAGCACCCGTTTGCCCTGAAGGTTCATGCCGCCTCCAGTTTCAGCGATGCATTGCTCGGGGCTTCACGCCGCCCCAGCATGCTTGCCGGGATGGCCAGGATCAGCACGGCACTGACGAACAGGCACAAGCCCAACACATAGGTGCCGTTGTTGATGTTGCCGGTCAGGTTCTCGGCCACGGCCGTGATCATCGAACCGGTGAAACCGGACAGGTTGCCGATGGCGTTGATCATGCCAATCCCCGCCGCAGCGGCAACCCCCGACAACAGGGTGCCCGGCAGGGTCCAGAAGATCGGCATCAGGCTGAGCACACCGGAGGCCGCGACAGTGAGGAACACCACCGAGAGCACCAGGTTATCGGAGAAAAACGCGCTGAGGATCAAGCCGCAGCCGCCGATCAACGCAGGTATCGCCGCGTGCAGGCGGCGCTCGCCGGTGCGGTTGGAGTGGCGCGCATTGAGCAGCATGGCGATCACCGCAACGCCATAGGGAATGGCCGTCAACAAGCCGATATCGAAGCTGCTGGTGATGCCGGCGCTCTTGATGATCGACGGCATCCAGAAGGCCAGGCCATAGAAACCGGTGTTGAAGGTCAGCAGGATGAACACCAGCAGCCACACCCGCGGATTGAAGAACACCTCGCTCAGGCGTGAGACCTTGCCCTGGTTGTCTTGCTGCAGATTGGCCTTGAGCAACTGCTTCTCGTCAGCCGACAGCCAATGGGCCTTGTCGATGTTGTCACACAGGCAGGTGAACACCACCACCGCCATGATCACCGAAGGCAGGCCTTCGATCAGCAGCATCCACTGCCAGCCGGCCATGCCGTGCCAGCCATCGAGGCTGGTCATCAACCACCCTGAGAGCACCCCGCCCAAGGTCAGGCTGACCGGCATGGCCATCAGGAAACCGGACATCACCCGGCTCTGGCGCTGGGTCGGGAACCAGTAGTTGAGGTAGAGGATCACGCCGGGGAAGAACCCCGCCTCGCAGATACCCAGCAAGAAGCGCAGCACGTAGAACATGGTGCTGGCCTCGACGTGGAACAGTTTCGCCAGCGGCACGGTGAAGGCCACGGCCATGGAAATGATCGCCCAGCTCGCCATGATCCGGGCGATCCAGAAGCGCGCGCCGTAGCGGTGCAGCAACAGGTTGCTGGGCACCTCGAACAGGAAGTAGCCCCAGAAGAACACGCTGGCGCCCAGGGCATACACGGTGTTGCTGAATTGCAGGTCGTTGAGCATGTCCAGCTTGGCAAAACCGATGTTGACCCGGTCCAGGTAGGCGGCCATGTAGCACAACAGCAGAATTGGCAGGATACGCAGGATCACCTTGCGATAGGTACGGTCTTCGAAGCCCGGATCGCGGGCCGGTGCGGCGGGTTGGCTGTGCATCGTTGAAGCCCCTCGGCATGTCGGGCATGCCTGATTGTTGTTATCGACAGGGCACCGGGCGCAGTACGCCCGGTGGTGCAGCGGGTCAGGACAAAGGGTCGCGGCTGGGCTGGCCATCGACCAGGCGCAGCAGCGCGAGTGGGTTGCTGTCGCGTAGCGCCTCGGGCAACAGTGCCTGGGGGAAGTTCTGGTAGCACACCGGGCGCAGGAAGCGATCGATCGCCAGGGTGCCGACCGAGGTGCCGCGGCTGTCGGAAGTGGCTGGATACGGCCCGCCGTGGACCATCGCCTCGCAGACCTCGACGCCGGTCGGGTAGCCGTTGATCAGCAGGCGCCCGGCCTTGTGTTCGAGCAGCGCCACCAGGTCGCAGGCCTCGGCCAACTCAGCCGGCTCGCCAATCAGGGTGGCCGTCAGTTGCCCGCCGAGCGCCGCCAGCGCCGCCAGCAACTCGCTGCGATCGGCGACCTCGACCAATACCGTGGCAGGACCGAACACTTCTTCCTGAAGCAACGGTTCACCGCTCAACAGCAACTCGGCATCGGCCTGGAACAGCTGCGCGCAGGCCCGCCCTGCTGGCTGCTCGGCGCCGGCCAGGTGGCGGATGCCCGGGTGCGCCTTGAGCTGAGCCACACCCTGGGCATAGCTGCGCAGGGTGCCAGCGTTGAGCATGGTCTGCGGCGGCTGGTCGGCGATACGCGCCTGCAATTGCTCGACGAAAGCGCTGAACGGCGCAGAACGCACGCCCAACACCAGCCCTGGGTTGGTACAGAACTGTCCGCAGCCCAGCACCACCGAGGCGGCCAGCTCGCCAGCAATGGCCTCACCTCGGCTCGCCAGCGCCTCTGGCAAGACGATCACCGGGTTGATGCTGCTCATCTCGGCAAACACCGGGATCGGTTGCGCACGTGCCGCCGCCATGTCGCACAGCGCTCGCCCGCCCTTGAGCGAACCGGTAAAGCCCACTGCCTGGATCGCCGGATGCTTGACCAGCGCTTCACCGACCCCGGCACCGAAGATCATGTTGAACACGCCAGCCGGCATGGCGCAGCGCTCGGCCGCACGAATGATGGCCTGGGCGACCGCCTCGGCAGTGGCCATATGCCCGCTGTGGGCCTTGAACACCACCGGGCAGCCGGCCGCCAGCGCCGCAGCGGTGTCGCCACCGGCAGTGGAAAAGGCCAAGGGGAAGTTGCTGGCACCAAACACCGCTACCGGGCCAAGGCCCATGCGGCACTGGCGGATATCGCTACGCGGCAGCGGCGTGCGCTGCGGTTGAGCGCGATCGATGCGGGCTGCGAGGAAATCACCGCGACGCAGTAGCTGGGCAAACAAGCGCAACTGACCGCTGGTGCGAGCGCGCTCACCCTGGATACGCGCCGCCGGCAACGCCGTCTCGCGGCTGACCAGGGCGATGAAGTCTTCTCCCAGGGCATCGAGCTGTTCGGCGATGCTGTCGAGAAACTGCGCCCGACGCTGCGGCGCCAGTGCCCGATAGACGGGATAGGCCTGGGCGGCGGCACGTGCGGCAGCGTCGACCTCGACGTCGCTGGCCTGGTAAAAGGCCCCCGGCAAGGCCTGGCCGGTGTGGGCGTCGATGCTGTGCAACAGCGGTTGGCCTGCGCCGCTACGGGCGCCGCCGATAAATTGCTGACCTGCGTTCGGAGTCATGGATGTTCCTTGGCATGCTGGAAAACACTGGTCGCTAATCTAGGCGGGCCTGCGATTCTTTCCCAATGGCATTTGTGGATCATCCGATAACAGATCGTTATCGGATTTCTCGTGCTTTCTGCGCATCGGCCAACAGGATCTGGGCAAACTCCAGCGCCGCGCCACTGAGCACTTCACCTTTGCGGGTGAGAATGCCGTAGTCCTGCGGCGCCAGATGCAAGGGCGTATCGAGGATGCGCAGCACGCCGCTGGCCAGGTGCGGCTCGACCATGGCCTGGGGCAACATGCCGATCATCGGTCCGCCCTGCAGCACCTTAAGAAAGGTCTGCATGGAAATGGTATCGATGGTGTTGCGTGGCACCCCGACTCCCGCCTCGGCGAAGGCGCGTTCCATGCGGCCCCTGATCGGCGTGCCCTTGGGGTAGAGAATCCATGGCCATTCGAGCAACTGCTGCAGGGTTACCGGGCCGTGGTCGCACAGCGGGTGCTGCTGATTGACCACGAAACAGAACGGCTCCGGCGCCAGTGCCTGGAAGTCGAAACGCTGGCGCTGGGCCTCGTCAGTGAAGCGCGCTACCGCCAGGTGCAGGATCTTGTCATCGAGCATCTCCATCAAATGGTCGCTGGTCTGCTCGACCACTTCTATCGACAGCAACGGCCAGCGTTGCTTGATCTGCACGATGGCATCCGGCAGGGCGACGGCGGTGGCGGCGAAGATCCCACCCACTTTGAGATGGCCATGCCCGCCCTGGCGCAGGCTGCCGATCTGGTCGACGAAATTGCGCGCATCGTTGAGGGCGACCTGGGCATAACGCAGCACCTGCTCGCCCAGGGCCGTGGGCGGCATGCTGCGCGGTTGACGTTCGAACAAGGCAAAGCCCAGCAGGCTTTCGATCTCTTTGAGCATCTTGCTGATCGCCGGCTGGCTGAGGTTCATCTGCTGGGCAGCCAGGTGCATGTTGCGGGTGCGGCCAAGGGTGTCGATGAGCAGTAGATGGCGGAACTTGAGCCAGTTGCAAACGTGGGAGAACGACAGGTCCGACATGGTATCCACCTTTGGTGCAATAACCTGATGTTATCGATTAGTGAAAAGATGCCATTGGAGTTTATCGCGTCGCTTACCTAGCGTGCAGCTTTCAGGACTCAAGAGACCTTCTGCCATGCCGCTGACCCTTACTCCCGCCAACACCCTGCCCCACGACGGCCTCACCGGCACCCTGGTCGGTCGGGCCTGGATCCCTGGCCAGATCGCCGGCCCCTCGCCGATCGTGCTGCGCGCCGATGGCGTGTTCGACCTGTCCGAGCGCTTCGCCACCTTGAGCGAACTGCTTGAAAGCGAATCCCCCCTGCACGCCTTGCGCGCGACGGCCGGGCGCTTCATCGGCAGCGTGCAAGAGCTGCTGGCCAACAGCGCCAGCCAACCTGACAGCAGCCGTCCCTACCTGCTGCCGCCGCTGGACCTGCAAGTGATCAAGGCCGCCGGAGTGACCTTCGCCGCGAGCATGATCGAACGGGTCATCGAGGAGCAGGCGGGCGGCGACGCAGCCCGCGCCGAGGCAGTGCGAGCGACGGTGAGTGCGGTGATCGGCGACAACCTGCGTGCGGTCAAGCCTGGCTCGGAACAGGCCATGGCCCTCAAGGCCCTGTTGATCGAGCAAGGCATGTGGTCGCAGTACCTGGAAGTGGGCATCGGCCCGGACGCCGAAGTGTTCACCAAGGCCCCGGTGCTGGCGGCGGTGGGCAGCGGCAGCGTGATCGGCGTGCACCCAGGCTCGCAATGGAACAACCCCGAGCCGGAAGTGGTGCTGGCTGTCGACAGCCGTGGGCGCATCCACGGCGCGACCCTGGGCAACGACGTCAACCTGCGTGATTTCGAAGGGCGCAGCGCATTGCTGCTGAGCAAGGCCAAGGACAACAATGCCTCCTGCGCGATTGGCCCGTTCATTCGACTGTTCGACGAAACCTTCGACCTCGATGCGGTGCGCAACTGCGTGGTCGACCTTGAGGTGCGCGGCAGCGATGGCTTCGTGCTCGCCGGAAGCAGCTCGATGGACCAGATCAGCCGCGACCCCGAGGACCTGGTGCGCCAGACCCTCAACCGCAACCACCAATACCCCGATGGTTTCTTGCTGTTCCTCGGCACCCTGTTCGCGCCGACCGAAGACCGCGATCACCCAGGCGCGGGGTTCACCCACAAGGCCGGTGACCTGGTGACCATCTCAAGCCCGTTGCTCGGTGCCCTGCACAACCAAGTCAGCCGCAGTGACCAGGCTGCGCCCTGGACCTTCGGCCTGGCTGCACTGATGCGCAACCTGGCGCAACGAGGGTTGCTGCAACGCTAAGCCCACTTACCCGCTGCGCCCATAACAACAACAAGCGAGGCAGAACATGCAAACCGAGAGCAACGTCCCCCCCACGCCCGATCCCCGCCAACTGCGCCGAGCGATTTATACCGGCGCCGTCGGCAGTGCCCTGGAGTACTACGATTTCGCCCTCTACGGGCTGGCTTCGGCGCTGGTCTTCGGGCATATCTTCTTCCCCTCGCTGGGCACCACCGGCGCCTTGCTGGCCAGTTTCGCCACCTACGGCGCGGGGTTTCTGGCGCGGCCGTTCGGGGGGCTGTTCTTCGGCTCGCTGGGTGATCGCAAAGGGCGCAAGCTGGTGTTGCTGCTGACCATCGCGCTGATGGGCGCGGCGACTACCCTGATCGGCCTGCTGCCCACCGGGCCCACCGGGGCCGTGCTGCTGGTGCTGCTGCGCCTGCTGCAAGGCTTTGGCGCCGGTGCCGAGCAGACCGGCGCGGCCACCCTGATGGCCGAGCTGGCGCCGCGCGAGCGTCGCGGCTTCTACGCGGCCCTGCCGTTCATTGGGGTGTTCAGCGGGCTGGCCCTGGCGACCATCACCTTTCGCGTGCTACAGGCCACGTTAACCCAAGAGCAACTGCTCGACTGGGGCTGGCGCTTGCCGTTCCTGGCCAGCGTGGTACTGATCTTCATGGCGGTGTGGATTCGCCTGAAGCTCAAGGAAAGCCCGGTCTTCCAGCAGCTCAGCCAGAACCAACAGGTGATCGAGTCGCCGATGCGTGCAGTGCTGCGCAACGCCCGCCGGCCACTGGCCGCCACCACCTTGATGCGCATGGCCGAAACCGGCTGCTCGACCCTGTACGCCACGGTCTCGATTGCCTTTCTCACGGGTTTTGCCAGCCGTCACCTGGGCGAGAGCGGCGCCAACCTGGCGGGCATCGGCACCAATGCGGTGCTGGCGGCGAGTATCCTCAGCATTTTCACCACGCCGCTATTCGGCGCGCTATCGGACCGTTATGGGCGCCTGGCGGTATACCGCGGCGGCGCTCTGTTCGGCGCGTTGTGGGCCTTCCCGTCGTGGTGGATGATCGACAGCGGCGACCCGACCCTGGTGTGCATCGCCGTGGTCGGTGGCTTCGCCCTGGCCGCCAACAGCATGCTCGGTGCCCAATGCGCGCATTTCACCGAGTTGTTCGGCAACCGCTATCGCTATAGCGGGGTGGCGCTGTCGCGAGAGATCGGCGCGATGCTCTCCGGCGGCCTGGCGCCGATCCTCGGTATCTTCCTGGTCGGCCTTGCCGGTGGCGGCTATTGGGTGCTGGCCCTGTATACCTTGGCGCTCACCGGCCTTACCCTGCTCGGCACCCTGCTGTCGACCGAAACCCGTGGCCGTGACCTGACCGCGCTGGATGACGCCGTCGGCCGCGGTGCGGCTGCCCCTATCGCACCTGTTCACGCCAGCGTCTTGCAACGCTGACCTGCGCCCCATAAAGACAAGAGAGACCCTGACATGAGCCAGACCCCGAAACGCCCCCTGCGCAGCCAGCAATGGTTCGACGACCCAAGCCACGCCGACATGACGGCGCTGTATGTCGAGCGCTACATGAACTACGGCCTGACCCGCGACGAACTGCAATCGGGGCGGCCCATCATCGGCATCGCCCAGACCGGCAGCGACCTTACCCCGTGCAATCGTCACCACATCGAACTGGCGCAACGGGTCAAGGCCGGTATCCGCGATGCCGGTGGCATCCCGATGGAGTTCCCGGTGCATCCGATCGCCGAGCAAAGCCGCCGCCCCACGGCCGCGCTGGATCGCAACCTGGCCTACCTGGGCCTGGTGGAGATCCTGCATGGCTACCCGCTGGACGGCGTGGTATTGACCACTGGCTGCGACAAGACCACCCCGGCCTGCCTGATGGCCGCAGCCACCACCGACCTGCCGGCAATCGTGCTGTCGGGCGGGCCGATGCTCGATGGTCACCACAAAGGGCAGTTGATCGGCTCCGGCACGGTGCTCTGGCATGCGCGCAACTTGATGGCCGCTGGGGAGATCGACTACGAAGGCTTCATGGAAATGACCACCGCCGCCTCGCCGTCGGTGGGCCACTGCAACACCATGGGCACGGCGCTGTCGATGAACGCACTGGCCGAAGCCCTGGGCATGTCCCTGCCAGGTTGCGCCAGCATCCCGGCGCCCTACCGCGAGCGTGGGCAGATGGCCTACGCCACCGGTAAGCGCATCTGCGAGTTGGTCATGGAGGATGTACGCCCTTCCGCGATCATGACCCACCAGGCATTCGAAAACGCCATCGCCGTCGCTTCGGCCTTGGGCGCCTCGAGCAACTGTCCGCCGCACCTGATCGCCATCGCCCGGCACATGGGCATCGAGTTGTCGCTGGACGACTGGCAGCGGGTCGGCGAAAGCGTGCCGCTGCTGGTCAACTGCATGCCGGCAGGCAAGTACCTGGGCGAAGGTTTCCACCGTGCAGGTGGCGTACCGGCCGTGATGCACGAGCTGCACAAGGCCGGCCGCCTGCATCGAGACTGCGCCACGGTCAGCGGCAAGAGCATCGGCCAGATCGTCAGCGACAGCGTCACCAGCAACACCGACGTGATCCTGCCCTACGACGCGCCACTCAAGCATGGCGCCGGCTTCATCGTGCTCAGCGGCAACTTCTTCGACAGCGCGATCATGAAGATGTCGGTGGTCGGCGAAGCCTTCCGCCAGACCTACCTGTCGGAACCAGGCAAGGAAAACAGCTTCGAGGCCCGGGCGATCGTCTTCGAGGGCCCCGAGGACTATCACGCGCGGATCGATGACCCGGCGCTGGACATCGACGAGCGCTGCATCCTGGTCATTCGCGGTGCCGGAACCGTTGGCTACCCGGGCAGTGCCGAAGTGGTCAACATGGCTCCGCCTGCAGCGCTGATCAAGCGCGGCGTCGATTCGCTGCCATGCCTGGGCGACGGTCGCCAGAGCGGCACCTCGGCCAGCCCGTCGATCCTCAACATGTCGCCGGAAGCGGCGGTGGGTGGCGGCCTGGCACTGCTGCAAACCAACGACCGGTTGCGCGTCGACCTCAACCAACGACGGGTCGACCTGCTGGTGGACGAAGACGAGATGGCCCGCCGTCGCGCCGCCTGGACGCCGAACGTCCTGGCCTCGCAAACCCCTTGGCAAGAGCTGTATCGCCAATTGGTCGGGCAGCTGTCCACCGGCGGCTGCCTGGAGCCGGCCACCCTGCACATGAAGGTGATCGCCCGCGAAGGCGGCATGCCACGCCACTCTCACTAGGTGGATGGGCATAAAAAAACCACGAGGGGTTAACCTCGTGGTTCTTGGGTGAAACTACTGGCCCCGCGATGGGGCCGGCACAGGCAACACCTTCATGCCGCCAGGCCCAACGCGGTCTTACAACGCCATGTCGCTCGCAGGATTGGCTTCAACCGGCTTGCTCGGGGTAGTGTCGGTGCCCACGGTCTGATCGATGACCGGTGGCTTCTCCAGCTGCAGCACTTCAGAGGTGTAGTTCCACTCTTTCTGCACCGCGGCTGGCGAGTCGTTCAGCTTGGTGCCGTAGCTCGGCACGATCTGGTGCAGCTTGGCTTGCCACTCAGGCGTGGCGACTTTCTCTTTGAACACGGTTTCGAGCACGGTCAGCATGATCGGCGCGGCGGTCGAGGCACCTGGCGATGCACCCAGCAGGCCTGCGATCGAGCGGTCCTGGGAGGTGACCACTTCGGTGCCCAGCTTCAGCACGCCCCCCTTGTCTTCGTCACGCTTGATGATCTGCACGCGCTGACCGGCCTGCCACAGACGCCAGTCTTCTTTCTTGGCGTGCGGGAAGTAGGTCTGCAGGGCCGCGAAGCGATCGTCGTCAGACAGCATCAGCTGGCCTGCGAGGTACTCGACCAGCGGGTACTGATCGACACCGACCTTGGTCATCGGCCAGACGTTGTGCAGCGTGGTGCTGCTCAGCAGGTCCAGGTACGAGCCGTTCTTGAGGAACTTGGTCGAGAAGGTCGCGAATGGGCCAAACAGGATCACGCGCTTGCCATCGAGCACGCGGGTATCGAGGTGCGGCACCGACATGGGTGGCGCGCCGGTCGAGGCGATGCCGTAGGCCTTGGCCATGTGCTGCATGGCAATGGTCGGGTTCTCGGTCACCAGGAACGAGCCACCCACCGGGAAGCCTGCGTATTCCTTGGCTTCCGGGATGCCGGATTTTTGCAGCAGCTTCAGCGCGCCGCCGCCAGCACCGATGAACAGGAACTTGGCGTCGGTGGCGGTGGTGGTGCCGTCCTTGAGGTTCTTGTACTCGACGTGCCAGGAGCCGTCTTCGTTGCGGGTGATGTCCTGCACTTCGCTGGACAGCTTGAGGTCGAAGTTCTCGCGGGTTTGCAGGTGCTTGACGAACTGGCGGGTGATCTCGCCGAAGTTGACGTCGGTGCCGATCGGCGTCCAGGTCACGGCCAGCTTCTGGTTCGGGTCACGCCCTTCCATCATCAGCGGAACCCACTTGGCGATTTGCGCGTGGTCTTCGGAGTACTGCATCGGGCGGAACAGCGGGCTGGTTTGCAGCGCGTCGTAACGCTTCTTGAGGAACTTGATGTTGTCATCACCCCAGACGAAGCTCATGTGCGGGGTGGTGTTGATGAACGAGCGCGGGTTGTTCAGCACACCCTGACGGACCTGCCACGACCAGAACTGGCGGGAGATCTGGAACGACTCGTTGATCTCGATGGCCTTGGAGATATTGACGTTGCCGTCTTTGTCTTCCGGGGTGTAGTTCAGCTCGGCCAGGGCGGAGTGGCCGGTACCGGCGTTGTTCCAGCCGTTGGAGCTTTCTTCAGCCACGCCATCCAGGCGCTCGACCATCTCCATCGACCAGCTAGGCTCCAGCTCGTTGAGCCAGACCGCCAGGGTCGAACTCATGATGCCGCCGCCAACCAGCAGCACGTCGACTTTCTTGGCTTCGTCAGCGTGCGCCTGCATCAGGCTTGCCGCTACAGCCAGACCCAGCAGGGTCTTGCCAGCTTTCTTGAACATTGATCAATTCCAATCGTTAGCACGTAAGGAAGGCCTAGGCCGGGCCTCGTTTATCCATGTCCTTCAGCGCACGCTTGTTATTGATCATTGGAGTCAGCAGCTTAGAAACAGGGACGCCAGCCGATGGTCGAATTGACCGGCCAGGGCTGAAACGTTTCGCCGATTGTAACCCAAATGCCAGCACAAACAAATTGCGCAGGCCGGCGCAAGGTGGCGGGATGCCTCAGTGACCAAACGCCGCGCCCAGGGCCATAAACAAAAACCCCCTGGCACTTTCATGCCAGGGGGTTTTGGACTGAATCCAGAAGGGTTCAGTCGGGCATCTAAAATTACTGCGGGCGTGGCAGCTTGTCGATTGGACCGCAGCCGCCGATAACTTTAGAGATAGAAACCGAAGGGTGGAACAGGTAGTCGTAGGAGCAATTCTTTTGCTGGTTGTAGACCTGACCGGTGCAGCCCGACAGCAGTGCAACACCCGAAACGACTGCTACTGCAACGGTAGCTTTGAACAGCTTTTTCATACAAAGTCCTTTAAATAATGATGCGCCAGCATACTGATGGCGCGCGGATCCTAACCCATTTCCATATACCGTTCAAACTATTGGATCCGATCCGCCATTATAAAAACACCCCGCCACCTGTAGCAGCGGGCTTGCCCGCGATGAGGCCATCCCGGCGAAAACAACACCATTCCTACACCGCTTAATCAGAATTTCCCGATAGCCTGTAGTCCATTTCCCAAACAGACTGCGCGCGCCCTCAAGCCGTTGCCACTGCCGCGAACTGTCCCTAGTCTCAGCCGGTCGCTGCCAAATCAGCGACCGGCTTTGACAGGCCTAACAGATCTCGGAACACGTGCACCGTTTATGGCGGCTGTACGCGGGGCACCTTGTGTGCGCCGGGTTCTCTGGGATCCTCGGTCTGTCAACCCGTGTACAGCTGCCACCCTCTTGTTTGACAGCAGGTCTGTAGCAGCCCCACTGATCCCAGAGGTGCATATGCTAAAGATTGTCCCTGACCCACCGCTCTACTCAAGCGACTCCTCCCTCGAAGACATCCTTATTCAAACCTCCGAATACCTGGTCTGCGCACTTACCGTCGCTCAACAAACAATGCTGCTGCACACCCTGCCCCCTGGCCAATTCATGACCCTTGCGGCGATACATGAAATCGAAAATGCCCGCAGCCTGGTGGAAGTTGCGTTGAGCCGCGTCAACTTACGGCACTGACAGGATTATTCAAATCAAGGAGAGAGAGAATGACCAAGGATAAAGAAGCCCTTGCAACCACGCATGGCATAGCGGGTTTCGGTGATAGCGGCGACATCAATAATCCAGAACCACTGTTTCGAGTGGTCGCCGGCCATGCCGTGAACTATGCGCTGGAACAATCAACAACGCTGATAAGTTGCGCGCACATGCTCAGCGATCTCGCTATCAATCAGGATCTGAAAAACGCGCCGACTTTGATGACAGCAGTGCATTATCTTTCGGGTATGGCCAAAGCCTTGTCGCAGGAAGTCTCGCTTGCGACAGAACAACCGCTCGGCGATGCAGCTCGCTGAATGGACAAAAAGCCCCTGACTTCATCGCTGAAAACAGGGGCTTTACAGGATTCTAATTCAGCCAACTTCCACGAATCGCCGCCGCTTGAGGAACAAGCCCACCCCGAGCGCCAAGGCAAACACTGACAGCAATCCCAGATCAGCGCCCATCACGAACACCTGACCTGCGCTAACGCAGCCAATGGCACCCGCTACCAGTAACGCCACCCCTAGCCACTTGCGCAGCGGGTAAGGCTTCAGGAACTGATCGAGCAAGAAGAACAGCACCAGGGCGATGACCAACTGAGTAATTTCGAACATGCTCCCATCGCTCTTCATTTGCACGCATCCCTTCGAGGCAAAGGAGGCGATTCTCTACAAGGCGCGGACGGGGTGCAATGCTTGCAGGCATTTTCCAACAGCGGAAAACGAAAAACCCCTGAAGCCAAGGACTTCAGGGGTTTCGTATATATGGCGGAGAGATAGGGATTTGAACCCTAGGTACTGTTGCCAGTACAACGGATTTCGAATCCGTCCCGTTCGACCACTCCGGCATCTCTCCAGTGGCGCGCATGATACCAGCGATTTCGCGAAAGGCAAACCTTTATTTGAAAAAAATTCGCGTGGTATCAAACGCTTGCGTCAATGCGGGCCTTACAGCGGCACGCCCAGGCGCTTGGCAACTTCTTCGTAGGCTTCGATCACGTCGCCCAGACCCTGGCGGAAGCGGTCCTTGTCCATCTTCTTGCGGGTTTCTTTGTCCCACAGGCGGCAGCCGTCTGGGCTGAACTCGTCGCCCAGGACGATCTGGCCGTGGAATACGCCGAACTCCAGCTTGAAGTCGACCAGCAGCAGGCCGGCGTCATCGAACAGCTTGTTCAGCACTTCGTTGACCTTCAGCGACAGCTTCTTCATCTCCACCAGTTGCTCGGCGGTGCCCCAGCCGAACGCAACCACGTGGGATTCGTTGATGAACGGGTCGCCCTTCTCGTCGTTCTTGAGGAACAGTTCGAAGGTCGAGGGCTCGAGCTTGATGCCTTCCTCGACGCCCAGGCGCTTGACCAGGCTGCCGGCGGCGTAGTTACGCACGACGCATTCGACCGGGATCATGTCGAGCTTCTTCACCAGGCACTCGTTGTCGCCCAGCAGTTTGTCGAACTGGGTTGGCACGCCGGCTTCTTCAAGCTTTTGCATGATGAAGGCGTTGAACTTATTGTTCACCATGCCTTTGCGATCGAGCTGTTCGATGCGCTTGCCGTCGAACGCCGAGGTGTCGTTACGGAACAGCAGGATCAAGCGGTCGGCGTCGTCGGTCTTGTAAACCGATTTGGCCTTGCCGCGGTAGAGTTCTTCGCGTTTTTCCATGATTGGGCTCCGCTTGCTTGAGTAGTTGGGCTAGGCGATTTCGCGCCAGTCGAGCCCGTGTTCCTGATTCGCCACCTGGAGCCAGTCCGGGTCGCACCCCAAGGTGTCGACGAAGCACTGACGGGCCAGTTGTGGCAGGTTGTTCTTGCTGCTCAGATGCGCCAGCACCAGGTGCTGCAGGTGCTGCCATCCCAGCTCGGCCACCAGGTTGGCGGCCTGGTGGTTGTTCAAATGTCCTTGGTTGCCACCGACCCGCAATTTCAAGAAATGCGGGTAATGGCCGCGGGCAAGCAGGTCGCGGCAGTGGTTGGCCTCGATCAACAGTGCATCCAGGCCCTGGTAGCGCTCCAGCAGGCGTGCATCGTAGCAGCCCAGGTCAGTCAGCATGCCGAAGCGCCGACGACCGTCGCTGATCACGTACTGCAACGGCTCGTAGGCATCATGCTCGACCCGCGCCGCGCTGACCTGCAAGGTGCCAATGCCGAGGGTGTCGCCACAACCGAGAAAACCGGC
Source organism: Pseudomonas sp. BT-42-2 (assembly GCF_025847435.2). Taxonomy (NCBI): domain Bacteria; kingdom Pseudomonadati; phylum Pseudomonadota; class Gammaproteobacteria; order Pseudomonadales; family Pseudomonadaceae; genus Pseudomonas; species Pseudomonas sp. BT-42-2. Next base: position 165,914 of record NZ_JAOYTM010000014.1, on the reverse strand, counting down.
CACCTCCACCGGCTTGCGCAAACCGCGCAAGGTGCCCTGGCTGAGGTAGACCGGTACATTATAGCGCCGTGACAGCAAGCCTACGCCATGCACATGATCGGCATGCTCGTGGGTGACCAATACCGCGCTCAGTTGCGCTGCCTTGACCCCGAGCAGCGCCAGGCGCCGCTCGGTTTCGCGCAGGGAGAACCCGCAATCGACCAGGATGAACGTGTCACCACTGGCGATCAGCGTGCCGTTTCCCTGGCTGCCGCTTCCCAGTACCGCGAAGCGCACTTAACCCAGGTGATCCTGAATGGCGCTCAGCACGCGGCGGGCAACATCGGCCGGGGCCACGGTGTTGATGTTCTTCTCGACGGTAACCTGCACGCTCTCGCCGACCTTGCTCAGGCGCACCTGATAACGCTCGGCGCGTTCTTCACGCTCTTCCTTGGTCGGCTCGCTGCCGAACAGGCGGCTGAAGAAGCCTGGCTGGTTCTGCTTGTCGTCAGGTTTTTCGGACAAGTTGATGTAGTACAGGCCCAGGCTGCGGTTGATGTCTTCGACGCGCCACTCACCCTGCTCCAGGGCGCGACCTACGCCAGACCAGGCGCGGTCGAGGTCAGAACCCAGGTACAGCACCGGGTTGCCGCTGCCGTCTTCGCTCAGGCTGACGCGGCTTGGTGCGTCGAAATCACGTGCGGCCAACAGCGAGACCGAACCACCCTTCTCGGCGCTGCGGTTCATGCTGGCGAGCATTTCGTCGACCAGCAGGGCATCGACAGCGGTGTTGGTGGAGCTGGACGGGAACTCGGTCTCGGCAGTGCTGCCAGCCGGGCGCTCGGCGCTGACCACATACACCTCGGAGGTGTTGCGCTGCACACCAGGCTCCATGCGTACCCGTACCCGTACTTCGCTGTCGCTGCTGCTGGCGGAGCTGGCCAGGCGCTGGCCGAGCGATGCCGAGAGCTCATCGAAACGCTGCCAGGTGGTGGTGAATTCGCCGGTCTGCGGGCGCTCTTCGGCGATACGGAAACCGTTGTCCTCGAAGAACTGGTGAGTCACCGGCCAGACTTCGGCTGGCGAGCGCTGGGCCAGTACCCAACGGCTGCTGCCGCTGCGCTGCAGGCTGAAGTCGCTGATATCGGCACCGGACGTCAGCGGTTGCGGACGCGGTACTTCGTACTCGCCGGTGGCGGTGTCGTCAGCCACGTTACGCGGGATCGGCAACAGCGGATCGAGGCGCTTGACGTTGGCAGCGTCCGGCGGCAGCTGCATTGGCGCGGTCGGTTGCGCCTGCAGGTAATCGCTGCCGCGGTCGCGGAAATAACCCTCGTCGCCCCACAGCCACCCGCAACCGCTGGTGCTGGAAATGATCAGGGCAAGGGCGGAAAGACCAGCCAGTCGCTTCATGCGGTGTACTTCCTCGATTAAACCAGTACGCCGGACTGGCGCAAGGCAGTACGGACTTTTTCGTGACAACCTTCGCTCAGCCAGGTCAGCGGCAGGCGAATACCTTGTTGCATCAGGCCCATTTCCACGAGCGCGTACTTCACCGGAATCGGGTTGGCTTCGCAGAACAGGTCTTTGTGCAGCGGCATGAGTTTTTCGTTGATCGCGCGGGCCTTCTCGGCATTGCCCTCAAGGGCGGCCTCGCACAGATCGGCCATTTCGCGCGGGGCGACGTTGGCGGTAACGGAGATGTTGCCTTTGCCACCCAACAAGATCAGCTCGACCGCAGTCGGATCATCGCCGGACAGGACGATGAAGTCTTTGCTGACGCCATCGATGATGGCCTTGGCGCGGTCCAGGTCGCCAGTGGCTTCCTTGATACCGATGATGTTGGGCACGGTCGACAGGCGGATCACCGTCTCGGCCTGCATGTCGCAGGAGGTGCGGCCGGGTACGTTATAGAGGATCTGCGGAATGTCGACGGCTTCGGCGATGTGCTTGAAGTGCTGGTACAAGCCTTCCTGGGTCGGCTTGTTGTAGTACGGTACCACCAGCAGGCAGGCGTCGGCGCCAGCGTTCTTGGCGTTCTGGGTCAGGTGCACGGCTTCGGAGGTGGAGTTGGCCCCGGTACCGGCGATGACCGGGATGCGCTTAGCGACCCGCTTGACCACGAACTCGATGACCTGAATGTGCTCTTCGACACTCAGGGTCGCCGACTCACCGGTGGTGCCGACAGCGACGATTGCATGCGTGCCTTTTTCCAGGTGGAAGTCTACAAGTTTGCCGAGGCTGTCCCAATCAAGACGCCCTTGTGCATCCATGGGTGTGACCAATGCCACCATACTGCCCGCAATCATGTAACTGCTCCTGCCGGAAAAAGAGAGCGGTAATGGTACTGGCGCCATCGGCCTTGCACAAGCGAAGCTGGCGGGCGGAGCATTCCCCTCGGCGCTGCTTTTCGCTACCCTTGATCCTTTGATCGGTGCAGCGCGGCCCGTCGGGCCGTCGACAGTGCTCCCCACGTGCGTCCATGACCGCCTTCACCGGCCTGGGACCCTGCGCAAAAGGAAGCTAGCCCCCGTCCTGCCCCGACCGCTCATCGCTTTAGGAATGCTGCATGTCCACCCCCACAGTCCGCGAACAATTCCTTGTCATCAGTGCCTTGGGCCCCAACCCGATGGAGCTGGCCAACGTCCTTAGCCGCGCCGCGTTCGACAATCGTTGCGCGGTGGTCACCTCGCGTCTGTCCCGTCATGGCGAGACCAGCGCGCTGGTGCTGCAGGTCGGCGGTAGCTGGGACGCCCTGGCGCGCCTTGAAGCCATTTTGCCGGGCCTGGGCAAGAAGCACGGCCTGACCCTGGATGTGGTGCGCAGCGCCGACCAGGAAGTGCGCCCGCAGGCCCTGCCTTATGTGGCCTATGTCAGCGCCGCCTATCGCCCGGACATCATCAATGAGCTGTGCCAGTTCTTCCTCGACCACCGCGTCGAGCTCGAAGCGATGACCTGCGACACCTACCTGGCGCCGCAGACTGGCAGCAGTATGCTCAACGCCCAGTTCACCGTGATCCTGCCGGCCGGCACCCAGATCAGCTGGCTGCGCGATCAGTTCCTGGACTTTGCCGACGCCCTGAACCTGGATGCGCTTATCGAACCGTGGCGCCCACAGAACCCGATGTAAGGAAACTCCCATGGCCGTAGCACTCGACCAACCCGTTGCCGACTTCCAGGCCCAGGCCACCAGTGGCCAGACCGTCAGTCTTGCTGAGCTGAAAGGCAAGCAGGTGGTGTTGTACTTCTATCCCAAGGACAGCACCCCAGGCTGCACCACCGAGGGCCAGGGCTTTCGCGACCAGCACGCGGCGTTCCAGGCTGCCAACACGGTGGTGTTTGGCGTGTCGCGTGATGGCATCAAGTCGCACGAGAACTTCAAGGCCAAGCAGGGCTTCACCTTTGAACTGATCAGCGACAAGGACGAGGCGCTGTGCCAGCTGTTCGATGTGATCAAGCTGAAGAAGCTGTACGGCAAGGAATACCTGGGCGTGGATCGCAGCACCTTCCTGATCGACAAGGATGGCGTGTTGCGTCAGGAGTGGCGTGGAGTGAAGGTGCCGGGGCATGTAGATGCCGTGCTGGCCGCGGCTCAGGACCTGAACAAGGCTTGAGATCGACTGGGGCCGCAAAGCGGCCCCAATTCTTTACAGCAACGGCGCCACCGCTGGCTCCTGCCTGGGCCAGGCATCCAGCACCGCCTTGAACAAGGTCGCCAGCGGGATGGCAAAGAAGATCCCCCAGAACCCCCAAAGCCCGCCAAACAGCAACACCGCACAGATGATCGCCACCGGGTGCAAGCTCACCGCCTCGGAGAACAGCAGCGGCACCAGCACGTTGCCATCCAGCGCCTGGATAATTGCGTACACCGCCATCAGGTAGATGAACTGGTCGCCCCAGCCCCACTGGAACAGCGCGATCAAGGTCACCGGCACGGTCACCACCACCGCCCCTACGTACGGCACCACCACCGACAGCCCCACCAATAACGCCAGCAGCGCCGCATAGTTGAGCCCAAGGCTGATGAAGGCGATGTAGGTGGCAATCCCGCAGATCAGGATTTCGATGCCCTTGCCGCGAATATAGTTGGCGATCTGCCGGTTCATCTCATCGCCCACCCGGGTCAGCAGGGTGCGCTCACGCGGCAGATAGCCGCTGACCCAGCGCGCGATCAACTCGCGGTCCTTGAGGAAGAAGAACACCAGGATCGGCACCAGCACCAGGTAGATCATCGCGTTGACCAGCAGCGGCAGGCTCGACAGCGAGAAGGTCAGCGCCCATTGGCCGAACTTGCCGATCTCGTCCCGCACCGACTCGATGGCGCGCAGCACTTGCTCATCAGATACCAGGTGCGGATAGCGCTCCGGCAGCAGCAACAGCAACGACTGCCACTTGCCGAGCATGCCCGGCAACTCGTTGAACAGGGTGATCAACTGGTGCCAGAGCAGCGGCACCAGCACCAGCAGGAACACCCCAAGGGCACCCATGAACAAGGCGAAGACCAGCCCCACGGCATACCGACTAGGGACTTTCAGCCGCTCCAGGGCATTGACCAGCCCCTGCATCAGAAACGCCAGGACCAAACCCGCCAGCACCGGGGCGAGCATGCCGCCGAGGGTCAATACCGCCGTGAAGGCCAGGACCAGCAGGACCGCCAGCACCACCGCTTCTTCGTCGGAGAAGTAGCGCTGCATCCAGTCGCGAAGCACTTTGAACATTGACGATCCTTGGGAGAAAAACTCAGGCCTTGCGCAGCCAGTAGGTATAGATGCCGGACTCGGCTGTTTCATGCAGCAGGGTATGACCGGACAAGCGGGCAAAAGTGCTGAAGTCGCGCTGCGAACCGGCATCGGTGGCGATCACCTTGAGCACCGCGCCACTGGCCAGGCGATTGAGTTCCATCTTGGCCTTGAGCAGCGGCAATGGGCAGTTCAGACCACTGGCGTCGAGTTCGGCGTCGCAGGTCAGGCTATCGATCATTCGCGGGGCTCCTGGCGAAGGCAACAGTGCATGGCAGACAAGACTCGTAGGATACCGCCACTGGTCGCCAAGGTGTGAGCCAGCTACAGTACGGACTTTGATCCGACGCGAGCTTCGTGCATGAATCTACTGCGCCCCACCCTGCTGACGCTGGCCTGCCTGCTGGCCCTGCCCGGCCATGCTGACGACCTGCCGTCACTGGGCGATGCCAGTTCCGCGATCGTTTCCCCACAGCAGGAGCATGAGCTGGGCCGCGCCTGGCTGAGCTTGCTGCGCGGCAACGTCAGGCATCTGAACGACCCGCAGCTCAAGGACTACGTCGAAACCAGCGTGTACAAGCTGGCCGAAACCAGCCAGCTGCAAGACCGGCGCCTGGAATTCATCCTGATCGACAGCCGAGAGCTCAACGCGTTTGCCGCCCCCGGCGGGATCGTCGGGGTCAACGGCGGGCTGTTCCTCAATGCCCAGAGCGAAGGTGAATACGCCTCGGTACTGGCGCACGAACTGGCGCACTTGTCGCAACGCCACTTTGCCCGTGGAGTCGAGGCGCAACAGCGCATGCAACTGCCGATGATGGCCGCGCTGCTGGCCGGTATCGTCCTGGCTGCGGGCGGTGGTGGTGACGCCGGCATTGGCTTGATCGCCGGCACCCAGGCGGCGGCAATCCAGGAGCAACGGCGCTTCTCCCGGCAGAACGAGCAGGAAGCCGACCGCATCGGCATCCAGAACCTGGAAAAAGCCGGCTATGACCCGCGCACCATGCCGAGCATGTTCGAGCGCCTGGCCCGTCAGTATCGCTACGGTGCCAAGCCGCCGGAGTTCCTGCTGACTCACCCGGTGACCGAGTCGCGTATCGCCGACACCCGCAACCGTGCCGAGCAGATGCCCAAAGGCGGCGTTGAAGACAGCCTGCGCTACCAGTTGATCCGCGCCCGCGTCGCCTTGACCTATGAGGAAACACCGGGGCTGGCAGCCAAGCGCTTCCGTGACCAGCTCGACCAGAACCCTAACCTGGATGCTGCACGCTATGGCCTGGCCCTGGCGCAGATCAAGGGTGGGCGGCTCAACGAAGCGCGCGAGAACCTCAAGCCGTTGCTGGCAAAGGCGCCCAACGACATCACCTACAACCTGGCCCAGGTTGACCTGGACATCACCAACAATCGCCTGGCCGATGCGCAGCAGCGCATTGAAAAGTTGCGCGGGCTGTATCCGAACAACTATCCCCTGCAGCAGGCGCGGGCTGATTTGCTGATCAAGCAGAGCAAGCCGGCTGAAGCGGAGAAAGTGCTGGATGATCTGGTCAAGAAGCGTCCTGATGACCCGGATGTTTGGTACGAGGTGGCTGAGGTGCGTGGGCTGTCGGGCAATACCATTGGCTTGCATCGGGCACGCGCCGAGTACTTCACCTTGGTGGGCGACTTTGATCAGGCGGTGCAGCAGCTTGATTTCGCCAAGCGCCGGGCGGGGAGCAACTTCCCGCTGGCGTCACAGATCGATGCCCGGCAGCGGCAGATCCTGGAGCAGCAGCGGATGGTCAAGGACATGATGCGCTAAGGCTCTACACCCCATCGCGGGGCAAGCCCGCTCCCACGCCAACCCAGTATCGTAGAGTGAGCGTGGGAGCGGGCTTGCCCCGCGATTGCTTACTGAAGACCTCAGGCGTTACCCGATAGCTTCAACCGCGCTGCCTGGGTGAAATCGAGCATCCGGTTGAGCGGCTTGATCGCTCGCGGAATCAACGCCGGATCAACGAAGATCTCGTTAGTGCCCTTCTGCAGGCAATCAAGCGTACGCTCCAGCGTGTTCATCGCCATCCACGGACAATGTGCACAGCTACGGCACGCGGCACCATTGCCCGCCGTCGGCGCGGCAACGAACTCCTTGTCCGGGCACAGCTGCTGCATCTTGTAGAAGATGCCGCTGTCGGTCGCGACGATGAAGGTCTTGTTCGGCAAGGTCTGCGCGGCCTTGATCAGCTGGCTGGTGGAGCCTACCGCATCGGCCAGATCGATCACCGACTCCGGCGACTCCGGGTGCACCAGGATCGCCGCATCGGGATACAGCGCCTTCATGTCGGCCAGCTGGCGCGACTTGAATTCTTCGTGAACGATGCACGCGCCATCCCACAGCAGCATGTCGGCGCCGGTTTTTTTCTGGATGTAGCGGCCCAGGTGCTGGTCCGGGCCCCAGATGATGGTTTCGCCGTTGTCCATCAAGGTCTCGACGATTTCCAGCGCGCAGCTGGAAGTCACGACCCAGTCGGCCCGCGCTTTGACCGCTGCCGAGGTGTTGGCATAGACCACCACGGTACGCTCGGGGTGCTTGTCGCAGAACGCCGAGAACTCCTCCACCGGGCAGCCCAGGTCGAGCGAGCAGGTCGCTTCGAGGGTTGGCATCAGGATGCGTTTTTCCGGGGTGAGGATCTTGGCGGTCTCGCCCATGAAGCGCACGCCGGCGACGATCACCGTGTCGGCGGGGTGATTCTTGCCGAAACGGGCCATTTCCAGGGAGTCGGACACACAGCCGCCGGTCTCTTCGGCCAGCGCCTGGATCACCGGATCACAGTAGAAATGGGCGACCAGGACGGCGTTCTGGGCCTTGAGTTCGGCGGCGATGGCCGCACGGTACTCGGCCTCCTGCGCGGGGGTCAGGGGGTTGGGCTGCTTGGCATCAAGGTGGGCTTGAACCAACAGGCGTTCGGAAATCTGGGTCATGATCGCTGGACCTGCGGGCGCGCGTGCGCGTCAGTCGAGTGTATCACCCGGCCCTGGCAGATCGGCTAGTGGTGCCGGACGGCAGGCATGCCGTCGCGGCCCTCTGCGGGCGCGGATTATTATCGCGCCGAAGGCTACAGACAATCAGGTCAATGCAAAAGCGATTTTTGTGACAGTCAATCAGGCGTCCACTGGCAACGCGCTCTGCCAGCTGCTCTGGCCTCTTCGCGGGCAAGCCCGCTCCCACAGGGGCCGCGTCGACCGATCGGTCAACGCTATTGCTGTGGGAACAGGTTTACTCAGGCTTCAGCCTTGCGGCGTCAGCGCGGCCAGATGCGCACCGAGGATCATCGCGAACTCCTCGACCGTCATCTTCTTACCGTTGAAGTCGACCATGCCATCGGCATAGTGCAGGCTGGACACCACATCATTGCCCTGCACAGTGGCCATGCCGCTTTGCAGCGCCATCATGCCGACCATCTCGCCTGCCTGGCTCGATTGCTGGGCAATCGCTTGGGCGTCGGTCTGCCCTTCGAGCAGCGCCTGCAGCGTTGCCAGGTCGCCGATCATCGGCTTGGACAACGACAGCTGACTCTTCAACTGGCTGACCAGCTGCTTGCCTAGTTGATCAGGCGGCAAATCGAACGAGCTTGGGTTGGAGAAGTCCAGCGCCAGGCTGAAACGGCTCTCGCCATTGGCCGTCTTGAACGACAGTTGTTCCAGCGCCAGCTTCGGCTTGGCGGCGAGGATCTTTTGCAAGTCGGCCTGCACCTTGACCTTCTCTTCTTCGGTCATGTCGAAGGTCGGGAATGGCTGGCCGGCCGCCTGGGCTTGCTGCATTTCTTGCACTTCAGGCAGCTTGGTCTGGTACCACTCGGCCAACGACTGGAATGCCGGAATGTCGAGCGACTTGACCGTCACCACCATCTGCCCACTGCCAACCGCACGGCCGGCATAGCTGATGTCGTTGACCTTGTACTCGATACGGCCACCCATGGTGTCCGGGCCTTCGGCGCTGTACAGGTTGTTTTGCTCCAGCCCCTTGAGCAGCAGCACGTCTTGCTTAGGCCCCAGGGTCGCCTGGGCTTGTGCCAGGGCCAGGTCAAGGTTACCGACATACACCAGGTCATGGCCGGTGCTGGCCAGGTCGCCAGCGATCTTCAGGCCTTCGAACTTGAAGGTAGCGGGCGGATGATCATCACCGACCAGTTTCATTTCCAGGCGCTCGGCAGTGCCGTGGATCTTCACCGCCTTGCCTTGCTCATCGCCGCTGAGCTGCAACTGCATACCGGAGAAGTCCAGGGTGTTGCCGTTGTCTTCGTTGAGCTTGAGCGGCGCCAGGTGGATATCGCTGTCGATAGTACCGGTGTAGCCGAGGCTGACCTGGCCGGTCACTGGCGACTGGTCGCCGGCGGCGGCAAACCAGGCGGCGGTAAAATCGTCTTTTTCCAGGGTGCTGTTGCTGGTGGCCAGGACCGGCATCAACTTGAATGCCTTGACCCGCGACCAGGGAAACGGGCCGTGCTCGATCTGGTCGACGATACCCACGTCAAAACTCAGTGGCGCGCCCTCGCCCAGCCACACATCCTTGGCCTTGAGCCGGTAATGCGCAGTGCTGGTAAAGAAGTGCTGCTCCAACGAGGCCAGCTCAAGGGTCATGCTACCGCCTGTGCCGGCCACGGCCTTCTTCAGTTCTTGGTTAGCACGGCTGACGGAACTGTCCAACTGGGCAGGCAGTTGCTTGCCGGTGTACCAGGCGCCAGCGGTGACTGCGACGGCGATGGCGACCGCCAGGCCGGAAAGGATGCCTACTGATTTCTTCATGAATTGAACCGATTGCTGTCCATAGGGGGTAGTGAGCGACTCGCTTGACGAAAATCGCGAGCGCTAAGATTACACTGTAAGGCCGCGTCTGGCCGGACAATTTGGCCATGCAAATGGCGTCTGGACATGACAGCATTCGCCCGCCATCACCGGGCAAAGGTGCGGTAACTATCTACCGCGTCCGGCTTGCCCACCCAGCACACGCTCAACGTCCCTAGTCGTTATTCAGGAAGACCGACGTGAGCTACCAGCCGACTTTTCCAGAGTACCCTGCACTGGGTGAGCCCTTCTCGCCCGAACCTGCTACCCAGCCCGACACCTCGTTCAGCCGCGGCCAACACGCTTTGCTATCGATTATTCCTGCCACGCCCGAACAGGATGAAGATGTGCTGCTGTCGATCAAGCAAGTATTCGACCGGGAACAGGTGAGTCTAGAGACACCCCAGGACTACGCCGACCAGCAGATTCGCAAATACCTTGAGCAGCACGGCATAGACGATGATCCAGAAGATTTGATCCTGGCCACGCTTTACCTGCACCTGGTTAACATCACCCCAGGCCCATGGCAGGCACAGGTGGCCCATGCCATGACCCTGCCGCAAGCATTGATCGGCAACTGGCAGCAACGGGGTAGTGGCTCATGGTCAGATCACCTCGGCTACCCCATGACCTGGAGCAAGAACGGCTATGCGGTTAGCACACTGGTAAACCTCAGCGACGGCCAATTGGCCGATTCGCGCTCATACGATGCCGTGTACCGGCGTATCTCGCCGCAGGTTTACGACGCCTCGAACCAGGTAGACCTGGACCCAAGAGCGTTTCTCGAATTCGTTTGGAATGCACAGCTGCAAGCGCATTTTCTGACCCACCTCAACCGTTTTTGGACTGAGCACGAAAGCGACTATCACCTGATGCTCAAGGGCAATTTGGTCCACGCTGCGCTGCTGCAGCGTGACGAGGGCTCGCTGAGCGCCGAGCATTCGGCACTGGTGCTCAAGAGCATGATGCTTCACCCCGATACCAGCTGGGAAAACACCTCCTATCGCTATTTTGCCGAAAATCCGATTTCAATTAATCATACGATCGCTGAACTACGCATCTATGGCTATGCCGCGTCAGACATCATGGTATTCGGTGACAAGCGCAAAGCCGATGTGGTGCTGTACATCCCCGGTAATTCCTCGCCCCTGCATGGTTTCACCAATACCCATGAGCTGCGCATATGGCTGCAGCAGCTATGCCGTGCCCCCCACAAGCGCGCTTCGCTGGCCAGCCACTTCAGCGCTGCGGATAGGCTCGATGGCGCGTTTCTCAGCGGTGTGGATACTGCTCTTCGAGGCGTGGCTGCCTATCCGCGCATACTCGACCAGGCCACTGGGCTGTGGGTGCCGGACAAAATCATCAGCTTTGGCCCAGCCCTGTATCCGTATCCCTTCACCTCTATGCGCAGGCAGATCAAGCAACGGTTCTACGCCGATGCCAGACACGACATCGCCACTCAAAGCGAGTACTACCGCAAGCAGCTGGCGCAAGGCCTGGAGGTGACAGTCAATGTCATCGGCGCAGTTGCCCTGGCGCTGCCGGAGCTGGCACCGCTAGTCGCGGTACTCGGCACTGGCCTGCTGGCGGTGGGCGTGGGTGAGATCAGCGCAGCCAAGAATGAGCAGGAAACGGTCGAAGGCATCGGTCGAGTGACATTCGGACTGCTCAATGCGCTGCCGCTGATCGGTGAAGCGTCACAGCTTGCCAGGTCCAAAGTACTGCTCAGCGAAGAACAGCTGGCTGCGACAGAGGCCGTAGAGCGTGCCCAGCAGCGTCAGGCCGAAAGCGCACAGCAGGTAGCCCCTGAAGCTGCACCGCACGCTAATTGGCCTTTGATCGACGAGTTAAAAGTGCCGCGCCCCCAACTCGACAGCCTGCAACCGGGACTGCGCAACCGACTCACCCAGCTCAAAGCATCCTCCACCATACGCGTCACAGGCGGCGGCAAAGGCACCTTCCTGGAAAACGGCAAACTGTATGTCAACATCCGCCATGATGTGTATCGGGTCGAGTGGCTGGAGCACGAGCAGCAACTGCGGATTCGCTCGGCAGACGATCCACGCGAGTGGGGGCCGTTCCTGAAGGCGACCGAAGACGGTTACTGGGACATCGAGCTGCGCTTCGGGCTGCGCGGCGGCAACACCTCTTTCACCACGATCAGCAGCCCGCCCCTGCCTACGCGCGTCGTTGAGGGCATACAACGTCAGCCTCTGATACCGAGAGTGGAGGTCACGGTGCCGTTGGATGACATCATCGAGGAGCACACTCGTTTTTACGTGCGCATGAAAATCCAGACACCCGGCGAGGCGGACCTCATCGAGGATGAGATCCCAGTCTTCTACGACGCCGATGCTGCTGCCTGGCGCACCTTTAACGGTAATTACGCATGGCGTGAAGAGCCGTTGTTGCACACCAAGGTTCGCTGGAAAACGGGAACGGCTAGAGACTTCGAACGCGTGCGCCACCGGCTCCAGGCAGAAAACCACTTCATCGAGTACAGATTCCCTGACCTGCCTCAGATACCGCAGCAAACCACGCCGGTCAAGAACGAGATACACATGATCTGGGTCGGTGAAAACAAGCTTCCCGACAAATTGAGCTGGAACATCAAGGAGAACGCCGATAACGCAAACTATCGTTTCATTCTCCATGTAGACGGCGGCGCACCTACGCTTGCCGCTATACGCCAGTCCCTCGAAGCAACCAGCGTTGAAGTCCGCAGCCTGCACGATCAAGCGTTCTTCACGCAGTTCATCAACAGCTCCGAAGGCGACGGTTTCAACTACTTCCGCAGTCCTGACAGCCCGGCAGGTAACCTGGCGGCGGCAGCGGATTTCCTGCGCTACAGGCTGATCTATGAATATGGCGGGATCTATATGGATGTCGATGACAGCCTCGTCTCTGTCATTGCTAAAGAGCTGCCGGCGGCGCCGCACGATGTACTGCTGGGTAATCGTTTTCGAATGCCATGGAACGGGAATAAGCTGATTGGCAACGCCCATTTCGCCAGCCACGCAAACAACCCGGTACTGAAAAAAATCCTGGAGACTGCGAATCAACGGTTCCGTCTATTATCCGAGGCATTCAAGACAACCCCCCGCATCAAGACAGCTGAAGCGCTCCTCCAGTCTATGAGCACGATTTCTGAAGTGTGTGGCCCAAGAGTGCTGAATGACGTGCTACTTGCACACCGGCCTGACTATGCGAGGCTGATGGAGTACATCAAGGCCGATGCCCGGATAATCTCCAGAGAATATGAACGCTGGTATGACGCCGCCTTGGACCACTACTTCCCCTTCAGGCTTGACGGCCCTGTGCCGATTAAGGCCGGCAGCGCACACACCTGGGAAAACAGTTGACACCTAGAGCGTATGTGAGTCGCCTGGCTGCACAGATGCTAGGCGACCCGCGTGAACGTTTTTCTTTACACGAAATACCAGCTCACCCCAAAAATTTCGTTAAAAATGGTCAAAAAGACCCTTTTAAATCGATATCAATCAGCTTCAGAAGTCGGTCGTCATGTTTAACTTGACACCTCCTGCCCCCCCGTTGATTATTTTTACCGCCTCGCAATACCCGCCTCCCATCACAGGAGGCGTCACGCCGCTCCAACATAAAAGGTGAACAATATGGAGCTCATCCGCTTGACCTTGCCGTGCCCGCACGCCGCGTCCGCTGTCCATGCCCAGGAGCCCCGCCAGCATGCAGCATGACCAGAGCGCCTCGGCAAACAGCCAGTTTCGCAAGTCCCTGCGCCTTTGGCAGGTCGTGATCATTGGCCTGGCGTACCTCACGCCAATGACCGTATTCGACACCTTCGGCATCGTCTCCGGCATCACCGCCGGGCACGTGCCCAGCGCCTATATCCTGGCGCTGCTCGGCGTGCTGTTCACCGCCGTGAGTTACGGCACCCTGGTGCGGCGCTTCCCACAGTCTGGTTCGGCTTACACCTACACCCAGCGGGCGATCAATCCGCACGTGGGTTTTCTGGTGGGTTGGTCGTCTTTGCTCGACTACCTGCTGCTGCCGATGGTCAATGCGCTGCTGGCCAAGCTCTACCTCTCGGCGATGTTCCCCGAAGTCCCGCAATGGATCTGGGTGGCCGGCTTCGTCACCCTGATCAGCCTGATCAATATGCGCAGCATCAACCTGGTGGCGCACTTCAACGCCCTGTTCGTGGCGGTGCAAGTGGTGATCATCGCGGTGTTCATCTACCTCTGCGTGCGCGGCCTGGACCACGGTGAGGGCATGGGCACCGCCTGGAGCCTGGCGCCGTTCGCGGATGCGCAGACCCAGTTCAGCGCACTGGCTGCCGGGGCGACGATCTTGTGCTTCTCGTTCCTGGGCTTCGATGCGGTGACCTGCCTGTCTGAAGAAACCCGCGACCCGGGCAAGACCATCCCCCGGGCGATCTTCCTCACCGCGCTGATTGGCGGTGCGGTGTTTATCCTGGTGTCGTACTTCATCCAGGCGTACTTCCCGACCATGCAGCGCTTCCACGACCAGCAAGCGGCCCTGCCGGAGATCGCCCTGTACGTGGGCGGCAAGCTGTTCCAGTCGGTGTTCATCGCCTGCACGGTAATCAATACCATCGCCTCGGGGCTGGCCTCGCAGACCAGCGTGTCGCGCCTGCTGTATGTGATGGGTCGCGACAAAGTGATCCCCAGCGGGGTGTTCGCCCGCCTGCATTCGCGCTACCAGACCCCGGTACTGAACATTGCGGTGGTCGGCTTGATCGCGCTGTCGGCGATCTTCTTCGACCTGGTGACCGCCACCTCGGTGATCAACTTTGGCGCGTTGGTGGCCTTCAGCTTCGTCAACCTGTCGGTGATCAACCATTGTTACCTGCGCGAGAAGCGCAACAAGGGCCTGGCCAACCACCTCAAATACCTGGTCCTGCCGACCATAGGTTTTTGCATCATCGTCTCGCTGTGGCTGGACCTCAACGAACACTCGTTACTGTTCGGTGGCGCCTGGGCGCTGGCCGGGTTGATCTACCTCGGCTGGCTGACCAAAGCCTTCCGGGTAGCACCGCCAAACTGCATTGCCGAATGACCACCCTGCCGACGCCCGCCTGATCGCGGGCGTTGCCCTTTTCTCGACAAGGAATGCTGCCATGCTGCTGCGCCGCCTCTCCATCCAGTGGAAGATCACCCTGCTCGCCGGCCTGTGCCTGCTGGTGATCGTCGCCCTGCTGGTGGCCACTTCGCTGACCCAGGCCCGACGCAGCGCGGCGCAGGTCTTCACGGCCAACACCGAATTGCTCGATCACAGCGCGCGCCTGCGCCTGCAAGCCCACGCTGAAACCCAAGCGCTGCGCATCCAGCGCTACTTCATGGATGCTTATCAATACGGCAATGGCTTTGCCCGCCTGGTGCAGGTGCTCAAGCAGCGTGGCGACGCCGATCTGCGCGCCGAGCTGACCACTCAGGCCCGCGCCGCCTTGGCCGGCAACCCAGACCTGATCGGTCTGTACCTGGTGTTCGCGCCCAATGCGCTCGACCAGCGCGATGCCAGCTTCGTCAATCACGATGCCCAGGGCAGCAACGACAGCGGCCGCTTCTCGCTGTACTGGTCGCAGCCACGCCCCGGCACCCTGGAGTCAGAGGCCATGCCCGAATCGATGCTGGCCGACACCAGCGTCGGCGCCAATGGCTCGCCCTACAACCGCTGGCTGACCTGCCCGCAGGAAACCGCCAAGGCCTGCGTGCTCGATCCGTATTTCGATGAGGTCAATGGCCGCCAGGTACTGATGACCAGCATTGCCCTGCCCTTGCTGGAAAACGGCAAGGTGGTCGGCGTGGTTGGCCTGGATATCGGCTTGGACAACTTGCAGCAACTGAGCCTGGCGGGACGTCAGGAATTGTTCGACGGCCAGGGCCAGGTCAGCATCGTCAGCCCGGTCGGGTTGCTCGCCGGACACAGCCGCGACAGTGCCCAGCTGAGCAAGACCCTGGAACAGACCTTTGGCCCGCAGGCGCACGCATTGCTCGCCAGCATGCGTGCAGGCCAACCGGTACAGCGCCTGGATGAGGGCCAGATGCGCATCTCCCACCCGTTCGCTCCGATCCCCGGCGCTGCGCCCTGGCAGGTGCTGCTGGAGCTGCCCGAAGCGGTATTGCAAGCCCCGGCGATTGCCCTCAACCAACGCCTGGACGCACGCAACCAAGCCGCCAATGTCACCAGCCTGGTGATAGGTCTGGTGGCTGCGGTGCTAGGCCTGCTGCTGGTCTGGCTGACCGCCCGCGGCGTGACCCGGCCGATTCTCGCCGTGGCCGAGCGCCTGCGCGACATCGCCAGTGGCGAAGGCGACCTGACCCGCCGCCTGGACTATGCCCGCCAGGACGAGCTGGGCCAATTGACCGGTTGGTTCAACCGCTTCCTGGACAAGCTGCAACCGGTGATTGCCCAGGTCAAAGGCTCGCTGCACGAAGCACGCGATACTGCCGATCAGTCCGCAGCCATCGCCAGTCAGACCAGCAACGGCATGCAGCAACAGCAACGCGAGATCGAACAGGTGGCCACCGCCGCCAACGAGATGAGCGCCACCGCCCAGGACGTCGCCCACAACGCAGCGCAGGCCGCGCAAGCGGCGCGCGGCGCTGATCAGGCCAGCCGTGAAGGCTTGCAGCGGATCTCCGGCACCCGCCAAACCATCGTCCGTCTGGCCAGCGATATGGACGCCGCCATGGACGAGGCGCGCGCACTGGAGAGCCGCAGCGAGCAGATCGGCTCAGTGCTTGAGGTGATTCGCGCGATAGCCGAACAGACCAACCTGTTGGCCCTGAACGCCGCCATCGAAGCCGCCCGCGCCGGCGAAGCTGGACGCGGCTTTGCCGTGGTGGCCGATGAAGTACGCAACCTGGCCCAGCGCACCCAAGTGTCGGTGGAAGAGATTCGCCAGGTGATCGAAGGCCTGCAACAGGGTACTCGCGATGTGGTCGGGGCCATGCACGAGGGCCAGCGCCAGGCTCAGGACAGTGCCAGCCAGATGGAACAGGCCTTGCCTGCACTGCAGCGAATCGGTGAGGCTGTGGCGGTGATCACCGACATGAACCTGCAGATTGCCTCGGCTGCCGAGGAGCAGAGCGCAGTGGCGGAAGAGGTCAACCGCAACGTGGCGGGGATTCGTGATGTCACCGAGTCGCTGTCGGGCCAAGCCGATGAGTCGGCGCGGATCAGCCAGGCGTTGAACCGGCTGGCCAATCAGCAGCAAGCATTGATGGAACAGTTCCGCGTCTAGTCAGTGGCGGCCCTGCCTTGGCATCGTGGGAGCGGGCTTGCCCCGCGATCGGGCTGCCACTGACACCCACAGCATTAGCGCCTTAAAAGAGTTTTAGTTATGGAAACACCAAGCAAACCGGCATTCCTCGACATCACCAGCGAGCAAGGCCTACTGCGCACCTCGATTGCCGTCACCCTGTTCATCGCCACCATCGGCATCGCCTTCGGCCTGGCCTCGGGCTCATTCTCGATCGTCTTCGATGGCGTCTACTCGCTGGTCGACGCCAGCATGAGCGGCTTGTCGCTGGTGGTGGTCAAGCTGATCACCGCCCACGTCACCAGCAAACAAATGTCGCGCAAGCTGCGCGAGCGCTTCACCATGGGCTTCTGGCACCTGGAACCGATGGTACTGGCGCTCAATGGCATCCTGCTCAGTGGCGTTGCGGTCTATGCACTGATCAACGCCGTGAGCAGCCTGCTCGAAGGCGGGCGCCATCTGGAGTTCGGTATTGCCTTGATCTACGCAGTGCTGACGGTGATCGCCTGTCTCACCATCGCCGTGGTCGAAGCGCGGGCCAACCGCACACTCAACTCAGACTTCGTGCGCATGGACGTCAAGGGCTGGGTGATGTCGGCCAGCATCACTGCCGCGCTGTTGATCGCCTTCTGCGTCGGTTTCGCCATCCAGGGCACTGAGTGGCAATGGATTTCGCCCTACATCGACCCGGCCGTGCTGGCCCTGGTGTGCCTGGTGATCATCCCGTTGCCGCTATCGGTGGTGCGCCAGGCCATGGCCGAGATCTTCCTGGTGACGCCAAGCGATCTGAAGCAACACGTCGACAACGTGGCCCAGGCGTTCGTCGCCAAGCACGGCTTGCAGTCGTACCGCGCCTATGTGGCCAAGGTCGGACGCTCGCGGGAGATCGAGCTGTACTTCATCGTGCCCACGACAATGGCCGCCAGAACCATCAGCGAGTGGGATGCCCTGCGCAACGAGATCGGCGATGCGGTCGGCGGCGAAGGGCCGGATCGCTGGATCACGGTCGTGTTCACTGGCGATCCGGAATGGGCCGAATAGCTGTATTCATTGCTGGCCCAGTTGACCAAGGTCGGCCGCCAGTTGCAGCCGGGCGGTGTACCAGTCGACCACCGCGGCAACCCGCCGCTGCTGCGCCGAGGCCAGATCGTTCTGGGCGTTGAGTAGCTCGATGATACTGCCGACCCCGGCCTTGTAGCGCCCCAGCGCAACCTGATGCGACTGGCTGGCGCTGCCGACCAGGCGGCGACTGATGGCCAGCGCGCGGGTTCGTGCATCGAGGGTCTGCCGGCTTCTCCATACACTTAAGGCAATCGCGCGCTCAGCCTGCTGCAAGTCCTGCTCGCGAGCGCCTGCTTCGTACTCGGCGGCGCGCGCCCGGCGCCGGGCGAGAAAGCCATCGAAGATCGGCACCGTTACTTGCAAGCCGACACTCCAGGTCTCGATCTGCTGGCGCGAGGCCACCTGCTCGACGGGCGTGTCGTCATGTCGGTAGCTGCTGTACAGGGCGATCCGCGGGCGGCCCTCGGCCCTTTCCGCTTCTGCCCTGGCCAAGGTTGAAGACCATTCGGCGCGCGCCCTTTCAACCGACGGGTGAGTCAGGCGGGCCTGCTCCATCAAGGCATCGACACTGAGCATGAACGCCTCCTCCTGCCCTTCAGGATCGTTGAGCACCTCCAGCCGCAGCGGCGCTGAGGGCGACAGGTTCAGGGCACTGGCCAGCGCGCCCTGGGCGGCCGCCAGATCACCCTCGGCCAATACCCGCTCCAGCTGCGCCTGCTCGAAGGTGGTCTGCGCCTGCAAGCGGTCGGCCTGCTCGCCTGCGCCGGCCTGGTGCTTGGCAGTGGTGACCTTGAGGCTATCGGCAGCCAGCGATTCGATGCTGCGACGTGCCTCCAGCAGCGCGCCAGTGGCCTGCACTTGATAGAACGCCTTGCTGGTGTTGAGCACCACCTCCTGGATTTTCTCTACGCGGCTGCTGCTGGCGGCGTTGAGCAACTGGCGGGCGCTTTCGACCTTGGCCTTGCGCAGGCCAAAGTCATACAGCACCCAGCTCAGGTCCAGGCCATAGCTGCTGGTGCGCGCATCGAGGGTCGAATTGGCCTCGGAAAAGCCGTCGTAGCGGGTCTTGCGGTTGGCCCGGCCGCTACGGGCTACACCTTGTACCGTCGGCCAGTACGCCGAACGCTCGGCATCCATGCTGGCCTGGCTGCTCAGCTGCGTGCGCCAGGCCGCCTCCACCTCGGGGTCGGCGCACAAGGCCATGGCCACTGCCTGCGACAGCGCCAGCGCCTGCCCAGCGCGCAGCGGCTCGGGGCAGGCCTGCACCGCCGCCGCTGCCGCTCCCGGCACACTCAGCAAGGCCAGTACGCCCAGTAGCGCCCAGCGCCGATTCATGGGCTGCTGTCGGGCATCGGCCCGACGTGAGCAATGCGCCCGTTGTGCAACGCCAGCACCCGTTGCGCCGAGCGAATGGTCTCGGGCCGGTGGGCGACGATCACCCGGGTGATGTTCAGCGACTGCAAAGCCTGGTTGACTGCCGCCTCGCGGTGAATATCGAGGTGGCTGGTGGCCTCGTCGAGAAACAGCAGCTTCGGCCGCCGATACAGTGCGCGAGCCAGCAGGATGCGCTGCTTCTGCCCGCCAGAAAGCACCGTGCCCATATCACCGACCAGGGTGTTGTAGGCCATTGGCATGCGGGCGATGTCATCGTGTACTGCCGCCAGGCGTGCGCACTGCTCGACCCAGGCCTGGTCAGTATCGCTGGCGAAGAAACTGATGTTGTCGCCAATGGAGCCGGCAAACAGCACGTCGTCCTGCAGCACCGTGCTGCTGATCTGGCGCAGGCGCTCGAGGTTGTTCGCGTCGATCGGCTCGTCGTCGAGCAACACCTGGCCTTCGACCGGTGGCAGGATGCCAAGCATGACGTTGAGCAAGGTGGTCTTGCCGCATCCCGACGGGCCGACAATGGCCACTGACTCACCAGGTTCGATCGTCAGCGAGACGTCGTCGAGCACCCAGGGTTCATAGTCGGAGTAGCGAAACCTGAGCTTGCGCACTTGCAGGCGCGGCACGCGCGCGCAGGCCGCGCTATCGGCGGGCAGCGGCGTTGGCCTGCGCTCGGCGCTATGCAATACGATATCGGCCAGCCGCTCGCCATGCAGACGCAGCATCAGCACATCGACCAGCTTGTCGATCAGGCCCGCCACGCGGCCATTGAACTGGTCCTTGTAAGCGTTGAAGGCGATCAGCATACCGGCGCTGAATGCGCCGTCGATCACCTGCTTGGCGCCCAGCCAGATCACCAGCAGGGTCACACTGCCGAACAGCAAACCGTTGAACGCGCGGTACAACAGCTGGAGTTTCTGCGGGCGCAATCCGGCGTTGATCTCGTCGACCAGCAAGCCGCCCCAGACCGTGGCACGCTGCTCTTGATGGGCGAACAGCTTGATCGTGCGCACCCCGCGCAAGGTCTCGAGAAAGTAGCTCTGCTGCTTGGCAGCGCGCACCAGCTCATCTTCACTGGCGCGGCGCAGCGGGCCGAACCAGGCCCAGCGCGCCAGTGCGTAGAGCAGCATGGCGGTGACGGCGATCAGCGCCAATGGCGGGCTGTAGAGAAACATCAGCACCAGCGTGACCACGGTCATCACGCCGTCGAGCAGCGCCTCGATGAACGAGGTGGTGAGGGTGCGCTGGATGGCCTTGAGCGAGCCGAAGCGGGAGATGATATCGCCCAGGTGACGGCGCTCGAAGAACGCCACCGGCAAGCGCACCAGGTGGCTGAACACATTGATCTGCCATTGCGCGCCGAGCAAGGTGCCCAGGTACATCAGTGCCCAGGAGCGGGCTAGCGACAGCGCCTGCTGGGCCACCAGCAACAGGCCAAAGCCGATGGCCAGTACCGCCAGCAGGTCCAGGTCGGCACTGACCAGCACCTTGTCGATCACCGTCTGCAAGAAAAACGGCGCGAGGATCATGCACAGCTCCAGCGCCGCCCCAAGCAGCAGGATGTGCCCGAGCACGCCACCAAAACCTTGCACCCGCCCAAGCAGACGGCGCAGTGGCAGCGGGGTTTTCGCCTGGCCTGGCTGGAAATCGGTTTCCGGCCATAGTTCCAAGGCGATACCCGTGAACGCCTCGGACACTTCCTGGCGGGTCAATCGACACAGGCCGCGGGCCGGATCGTGAAGGGTCACTCCACGCGGGCCGACCTCCTTGAGCACCACGAAGTGATTGAAGTTCCAGTGCAGGATGCAGGGCAGCTTGAGTTGATCGAGCGCATCGAGTTCCAGGCGTAGCGGCCGAGTGGCCATCCCCAGCTGGCCGGCCATGGCCATCAACTGCTTGAGGGTGGCGCCCTTCATCGAGGGCGAGAGCTTTTGCCGCAGGGAATACAGGTCGTGGACCTGGCCATGGTAGGCGGCGATCATCGCCAGGCAGGCCTGGCCGCATTCCGCCGCCTCGACCTGCAAAATCACCGGCAGCTTGCGACCTACGCCGAAGGTCAGGGATTGGGCAATGCTCACAGTCGTTTTCCTATGCCGCGCAGCGGTTCGAGCAGCCATTCATAGAGCGGCAGGTTTTCCAGCATGATGTCTGCGTCCAGCTGCATCCCTGAGCGCAGGCGCTCTTCCCGCCCGCGAGCAAACAGGCTTTGTCGCTCCAAGGTGACCCTGACCCGATACAGCGGCCCCTGCTCGCGCAGCTCGTCGGACACGGCGCCGACGGTCATGATCTCCTCGGCTGGCAGTGCGCTGCGCGACACCGAGGCGACCGTGCCGCGGGCCAGGCCGAAATGCTGATAGGGGTAGGCCTGGTAACGTAGCATCACCGAATGACCTGGCCGCACGAACCCCGCCGAGCGGCTTGGCACATAGAGTTCGGCATACAGTTGGCTGTGCTGTGGCACCAGGCTGAACAATGGCCGACTGACATCGGCGCGGGCGCCATTGACCACGCCGATGGCGGTAACCTCGCCGGCGGCCGGTGCGGTAATGACGATCTGCCGCTTGACCTCACTCTCCAACAGGCTGCTTTCGCTTTCCAGCAGACGCCGCTCGAGGTCGGCCAATTGCTTGGTCTGGTTGAACGGCAGCTCGGCCAGTTCAGCGCGCAAGGCGGCACTGTCGTTGCGCAAGGCCAGCAAGGAACGGTTGAGCTCTTCTGCGCGCAGGCGTACTTCCAATACCGCGTCCTGCTTGGCCTGGAGCAAGTCACGGGACACGAAGTCCTGGCGTTGCAGCTCGGCATAGCGCTCGGCGATGCCTTGCGCCAGGGTCAGGCGCTGGCCGGTCAGGGCGATTTGTGCGCTGACCTTGTCCTGCTCGCTCTGCAGCATCGCCAGACGTCGCTGCTTGCCCTCGCGCTCCTGCTGATGGAGCACACGGGTCTCGGCGATTTCATCGGTCAGGCTGCGGGTGCGCCGCTGGATCAGCCGACTGATGGCGACCTGATTGGCCCCGGCCTCGCCGTTGTGGGTGTCACTGATCAGCGCCAGCAACGCGGCGCCCGCTTCCACCTGCTGGCCCTCGACCACCGCCAGGTCCTGGACCACGCCAACCTGCGGCGCGAACACCTTGATCAGCCCGGCCTCCGGCACCAACACCCCAGTAACCGCTTCGCGCCGGGTGTAGCTGGCAAAGCTGATGAACAAGGCCAAGACGATGCAGAACAGCAGCGCACACACCCCTGCCATGCGCAAGGAGGGCGGCGAGACCAGCATGACGCTGCCCAGATCCTTATCCCTGCCTGCTTGCAGAGCTTCCTTTCGAAATAGCATTCCCTGACCACGATCCTGGCGAACCCAAAAGTCGACCTCGCGACAAGACGCAACTACGAGGCCCTGCCAGCCTAAACAAGGCGGCGCCAGTCGACACTAGTACAGGTGGGCTATTGCCGGGGGCTCAAAGCAGGTGCAGGCCATCGCAGAACACGGTGTGGCGCTATGACATTAGGTCACCCGGGCTATTGCTGCACAGGCACTCGCCAGACACATTATTTCAGCAAGTCCTGGTGCAACAGGACTTCCATCAGACGGAACAACATGATCGAGAACGAGGAAGCTCTCAGATGAATACTGCACAGACTGAAATGCGTACGTTGGATGTCGAGGAACTGGATCAGGTCAGCGGGGGCCTGTCGGCCTTCGGTTACTACGTCAATGCCGACGTGGTGAACTACGGTGATGGCGACAAGTTGCACGTGAGTTGGGGCAAGGAGGGCGGCAGTTACAACTTCAAAGAATTCGATCTGAACTGCCAGTAAGGCGCGACAACGAAAAAGCCCGCTTCCGTAACCGGAAGCGGGCTCTTTCTTACTGCATATGGTGGGTCGTGTAGGATTCGAACCTACGACCAATTGGTTAAAAGCCAACTGCTCTACCAACTGAGCTAACGACCCGTTGGATGGCGCGTATAATACTGATTTCTAACGAGAAATCAACACCCCATCACATGTTTTTTTAAAAATACGGGGTTGGATCCTCGACACCAGCAGCCTTGAAGCCATCAGCCCGCAGGCGGCAGCTGTCGCACTTGCGGCACGCGCGGCCCTGGTCATCAGCCTGGTAGCAAGAAACCGTCAGGCTGTAGTCGACACCACGCGCGACGCCAGCCTGGATGATCTGCGCCTTGCTCATGTTCTGCAGCGGCGCCTGGATGCGGAAGCCCTGCCCTTCTACCCCGGCCTTGGTCGCCAGGTTAGCCATGCGCTCGAACGCTTCGACGAACTCAGGACGGCAATCGGGATAACCGGAATAGTCCACCGCATTGACGCCGATGAAGATGTCGCGCGCCTCGAGCACTTCCGCCCAGCCCAGCGCCAGGGACAGGAACACGGTGTTACGCGCTGGCACGTAGGTCACCGGGATGCCCTCACCTGGCGTCTCAGGCACATCGATGCTGCTGTCGGTCAGGGCCGAACCACCAATACCGTTGAGGTTCAGGCCGATCACCTTGTGCTCGACCACTCCCAGGTCACGGGCGACACGCGCCGCTGCATCGAGCTCGGCGCGGTGACGTTGGCCATAGTCAAAGCTCATGGTGTAGCAGCTGTAGCCCTCGGCCTTGGCCATGGCCACTACCGTGGCCGAGTCCAGGCCACCGGACAGCAGGATTACCGCGCGTTTGTCAGTCATGTATTTTCCTCTCAGCGTCCGGGCTCGTCGTTCCACAGCAACTTGTGCAGTTGCAACTGGAAACGTACGGGCAGGTTATCGGCAACGATCCAGTCGGCCAGGTCGCTGGCGTTGACCTGGTGGTGGCTAGGCGAGAACAACACCTCGCCGGCACGTTCTGCCAAGTTGTACTGAATCAACTTGGACACTGCCCAGTCGTAGTCCTCACGCGAACAGATGACGAACTTGACCTGATCGTTGTTGGTCAGCAGTTCCATGTTCTGGTAAAGGTTGCGATGCGACTCTTCCGAGCCTGGAGTCTTGAGGTCGACCACCCGGCTGACTCGCGGATCGACCCGGGAGATGTCCAGGGCACCGCTGGTTTCCAGCGAAACCTCGTAGCCGGCGTCGCACAAGCGTTCTAGCAGGGGCAGTGCGTTAGGTTGGGCCAGCGGCTCGCCACCGGTGACGCAGATATAGCGGGGACGAAAGCCGGCCACCTGCTCGAGGATCGAATCGAGGCTGCGGATAGTGCCGCCGGTGAAAGCATAGGCGCTGTCGCAGTACTGGCAGCGCAGGGGACAACCGGTCAGGCGCACGAAAACCGTGGGCAGCCCAGCAGTTCGCGTTTCACCCTGCAACGAGTAAAAGACTTCGGTGATGCGTAATGTATCTTGCATGATCGCCACGGGCGTGACAGCTAAACAGGCTGTCCGCCTCCGTCAGGCACTGTCGCGGACTCGACAAAGCGTTATCCGCGGCAGCGTATTTTGATAAAAGGGCCAAGATTCTAACGAAAAAACCCGCGACAAGCGCGGGTTTCTTTCAAGCGGTATAACTCAGAGCTTTTGCAGGTCGCGTTGCGCCAGTTGCGCGGCAGAAGTGCCGGGGTACTGGGTGACTACCTGCTGCAGGATGCCCTTGACCTTGTCGGTGTGGCCCAGACGACGTTCGACGTCGGCCAGCTTGTACAACGAGTCAGGCACCTTGCTGTGCTTGGGGTAAGACTGGCTGACCTTGGCGAAGGCTTGGCCGGCACCTTGCAGGTCGCCTTTGGCCAGGTTCACTTCACCCAACCAGTACTGCGCGTTGCCGGCGTACTGGCTGTTGGGGTACTTGCGCAGGAAGGCGTTGAACGCCTGGCTGGCCTTGTCGAAGTCTTTCTGTTTGATCAGGTCGAAAGCGGCATCGTAATAGAGCTTCTCTTTCGCCGGATCACCCGGCTCGCTGCTCGTGGCAGGCGGCTGGGCAGCAGCGCCGCCATCGGTGGCAGGCGCACCAGTAGCGGGAGCGCTACCAGCGGGGGAATTCTCGGGGGTCGCGGCAGGCGCGGCACCACTGTTGATGCGACGGTCCAGATCCTGATAACGCTCCAGGTTTTCCTGCTTCATGCGCGACACATCGTTTTGCAGCTCTTCGATGATGCCTTGCTGGCGGGAAATCTGATCCTGCATCTGTTGCAGCTGCATGAACAGCTGGCCCTGTGCAGAAGCAGGGGTTGAAGCCCCTGCTCCGGCATAGGCGCCGCTCGTGCCATAACCCGCGGGCGGATAACTGCTCGCGTTGTCATCTACTACAGGAACCGCAGCCCACGCCGTGAGGGGCAGGCTGAGTACGAGGACGGTCAAAGCACGGCGGCACGTACGCATAGGACTTACTTACGCAGTTCTACGCGACGGTTTTGAGCCCAGGATTGCTCGTCGTTGCCGGTAGCAACTGGACGCTCTTCACCGTAGGAAACCAGCTCCAGCTGAGCAGGGGAAACGCCCTGCAGAACCAGGTAACGCTGGACGGCCTTGGCGCGACGCTCACCCAGAGCCATGTTGTACTCGCGGGTACCGCGCTCGTCGGTGTTGCCTTCCAGAACAACGCGGTTGCCGTTGGACTTCAGGTCCTTGGCGTGAACGTCCAGAGCGCGCATGGCTTCTGGCTTCAGGTCCGAGCTGTCGTATTCGAAGTAGAAGGTGGTGATTGCGCGCAGGGCGGCTTCTTCGCTCAGGCTGCCATCAACAGCGCCAGTGTTGGCACCGTAACCAGCGTTAGGATCTACAGCGCCTTCACCGGCGTTGTCGCCACCTTTCGAAGAGCAACCTACAGCTACAGCCATGGCCAGAGCCAGCGCAGCGAATTTACCAAACTTCAGCATTTCCATCGTGAAACTCCTAATGAAACCCCAGTGTGTTAAGCAAAACGTATTACGCCGCAATCAGTTCAGGTAAGGGGACCAGGACGGTTCTCTGACTTCGCCTTGCGCGGTAGGAAGCGGGAGCCTCACGCGTCCGTTGAGAGAGACGAGCATCAAGACTCCCCGGCCCTGCTGGCGGGTGGCGTAGATTAGCATGGTGCCGTTTGGCGCAACAGTGGGAGACTCATCAAGACTTGTATCAGAGAGAATCTTTACACTTCCACGTTGCAGGTCCTGGGCCGCCACTTTGAAGTTGGTGAAACCTTGTTGGCGATGGATCATCACCAGGGTCTTTTCATCCGCCGACAGTTTCGGGTTGGCGTTGTAGTTACCCACGAAAGTTACACGCTCGGCGCCACCACCACTGACCGAGGTCTTGTAGATCTGCGGCTTGCCGCCACGGTCGGAGGTGAAGTACAGGGTATTACCGTCTTTACCCCAGAACGGCTCGGTGTTGATGCCGGGGCCTGCGGTCACGCGGCTGATCTGACGCGAACCCATGTTCATCACGTAGATGTCCGGGTTGCCGTCCTTGGACAGCACGAAGGCCAGGCGCGAACCATCCGGCGACCAGGCCGGAGCACCGTTGAGGCCTTCGAAGTTGGTCACCTGCTCGCGGCGGCCGGTATCGATGTGCTGGACGAAGATGCGCGGACGGCGCTGTTCGAACGATACATAGGCGATACGCTTGCCATCCGGTGCAAAGCGCGGCGACAGGATCGGCTCACGCGATTGCAGCAGGGTCACCGCACGCGCGCCATCGTAGTCCGAGCGCTGCAGGGTGTAGCGGGTGTTGTTGGTCGAGAAGCGCTCGGCAGTCACGTACAGCATGCGGGTGGAAAACGCACCCTTGATGCCAGTGAGCTTTTCGAACGACTGGTCGGCGATGTAGTGCGACATGTCACGCAGCTGGTCGACAGTACCCGCGACGCTGCCGGTCAGCACTTGCTGCTCGGTGGCGACGTTGAACAGGGCGTACTGCACCTGCAGGCGACCACCGGATGGCACGATGCTGCCGACCATCACGTATTGCGCGCCCAGGGCCTTCCAGTCACGGAAGATGACTTCGCTGGCCTGGGTCGGCTGGCTGATCATGTTCTGGCGTGGAATGGGCGAGTAGTAGCCAGAGTTGCGCAGGTCATTGCCGATGATATCGGCCATGTCTTCTGGCAACACGCTGCCACCCTGCAGACCGAACGGCACTACCGCGATGGGCGTGGCCCGGTCGCTACCGCTGGTGACCAGGATGTTCTTTTCCTCTGCTACGGCCATACCTGCCACGCAGCAGAGCATGACCAGCAGTCCTCGAAGGAGTTTAATCACAACGCTAGATCCTCAGGTGTAAATGTCATCTTGAATGAACGATACGGATTGAACTCGTTCGGCTTCAAGCCCTGCATTTCGGTCAAACGACCAATGTTCTTCACTGCTGCCACCGCCGAGCTGTCGAACGGACCGTCTCCACTGGAGCGGGATACGCCGACGCTGGTGATGGTACCGTCCGGCAGCATGTTGATCTGCAGAACTACCGTCATGCCCTTGCGTGCGGAAGGCGGACGCGCCCAACCTTCGGCTGCGCGCATGCGGATCAGGTCGTCGAAGTCGCCGGCCACCTGGTCACCCTGCTCGTCAGCCAGCGCCTGCTGCCGCTCGGTGGTGTCAGACAACAGCTCGGCCAGGGCCTGGGCTTTCTTGTCTTCTGCCGCCTTGCGGGCCGCTTCCTGTGCTTTCTTCTTCTGGGCGTCTGCCGCGGCCTTTTTCTTGGCCTCTTCAGCTGCCTTCTTCTTCGCGTCCTCGGCCGCCGCTTTCTTCTTGGCGTCCTCGGCTGCTTTTTTCTTGGCGTCTTCGGCGGCTTTTTTCTTCGCCTCCTCAGCTGCCGCTTTCTTGGCTTCTTCCTCGGCCTTTTTCTTGGCTTCGTCTTCGGCTTTTTTCTTGGCGATGTCGGCCTGCTGCTTTTCAGCGGCCTTCTTGGCTTCTTCGGCTTTCTTGGCCTCGGCGGCCTTCTTGGCTTCGGCGGTCTTGGCCGCTTCCTCGGCTTTCTTCGCTTCGGCGGCTTCGCGAGCCTCCTCGGCCTTTTGAGCCGCATCGGCTTTCTTTTGTTCCGCGGCCTTCACGGCCTCCTGCTCGACCTTCTTCTGCTCAAGCTGCTCGACTTCGGTCTGGCGCGAGGCGGTTTTCTTCGCCTCCCCGGCAATCTTCTGATTGGTCTGGGTGGTCGCCTGGCTCTTGGACTTGAGCTGATACAGGGTAGCCTGGACGATCGGCTTGGACGGTGGCAGCTCCGGAGTCATGGCGAAGCTGACGAACAGCAGCGCGAACACCAGCACGTGCAGGCCGATGGCCCAGACGCTGGGCCAGAAGTAGCTTTCCGAGGCGGATGGCTCTCGCTGCTGCATCAGGGCGCCTCGGTAATCAGGCCAACGTTACCGACACCGGCCTTCTGCAACCCGCCCATGGCACCCATGACCGCGCCGTAGTCGACAGCCTTGTCGCCACGAATGAAGACCTGGGTCTGCTTGCCCTGGTCACGACCGGCGGCGATGATCTTGGTCACGGCGCTGGTCATGTCCGGCAGGGTCATGGCCTTGTCCATCTGCTTGTCGGTGTCGACCTCGCTGCCAAGGTTCCAGTAGTAGGTCTTGTCGGCTTTGATCGAGATAGTGAGGATCTGGACGTTGTTGTCCTGCGGCAGGGCTTCGCTGGAAACCTTGGGCAGGTCGACCTTCACCCCCTGGTTGAGCATGGGAGCCGTCACCATGAAGATGACCAGCAGCACCAGCATCACGTCGATGTAAGGCACCACGTTCATCTCGGCGACCGGCTTGCGTTTGTGGCGAACTCGGGCCATGGGTTTCTACCTGATTACTCTTCGCTGGTGTGCACTTTGCGGTGCAGGATCGCCTGGAACTCGTCGGCGAAGGTGTAGTAACGACCGATCAGCACTTCGCTGCGCGCGGCGAAACGGTTGTAGGCGATGACCGCCGGGATCGCGGCGAACAGGCCGATCGCGGTGGCGATCAGGGCCTCGGCGATACCTGGCGCTACGGTGGCCAGGGTTGCCTGTTGCGCCGAAGCCAGGCCGCGGAAGGAGTTCATGATGCCCCAGACGGTACCGAACAGGCCGATGTACGGGCTGGTCGAACCGACGGTGGCGAGGAACGGCAGGCTTTGCTCAAGCTTCTCTTCCTCACGCGAGATCGCCACGCGCATGGCCCGGCCAACGCCTTCCATGACTGCATCCGGATCGACACCCGGCTGCTGGCGCAGGCGCGAGAACTCTTTGAAACCGGCCCGGAAGACCTGCTCGACACCCGAATCCGGGTCTGGGTTGCTGCCCGCCTGGCGGTACAGCTTGGACAGATCGATGCCCGACCAGAAACGCTCCTCGAAGGCATCCAGCGCACGACGACCGGCGCGCAGCATGGTGCTGCGCTGGAAGATCATGATCCATGAGGTGACCGAGGCGGCCACCAGGGTCAGCATTACCAGCTGTACTACCACGCTGGCATTGCTGACCAGACTCCACATGGAGGTATGGTCGACGACGTTAGCTTCCACGCTTATTCTCCTGCAATCGATTGAGTACCCGTACCGTCCGCCAGGAAAGCGTCGCGCAGCTCTGGGGGGATGGCCCGGGGTTTGAAAGTGTCGGCGCGCACGGCGGCCACCAGGAACTGCCCCTCACAGAGCAGCGTTGCATCTTTTTCTCGCCAGACCTGCTGCACGAAACGCAGGCTGGCGCGATTCAATTCAGTTACTTGCGCGGTGACTCGCAGTTCATCGTCCAGACGTGCCGGCGCGTGATAGCGCGCCTCGCTGGAATGCACCACGAACAACAGGTTCTGCCCGGCCAGTTGATGCTGGGAAAAGCCCAGGTGTCGCAGCCGCTCGGTGCGCGCACGCTCCATGAATTTCAGGTAGTTGACGTAATACACCACGCCACCTGCGTCGGTATCTTCGTAATAGACGCGACAGCGGTGTGCGAACGATTCCAGCTGATTTTGCGCGCGCATACTCTAGTGCTTACTCCTCAGCTTGCCAATCCGCCCCGGCAACTGTTTTTTCATCGATAATGTCGTATTGCCAGCGCGCCATCGGCATGCCAGCGATGAGACCACAAAAAGCCCGGTTCGATCTGTCATTCATCGGCAGAATCAGAAAAGTCAGCACCCTCACCCAAACGCCCGGGAATGTTCAGGCCAAAGTGCAGGTAGGCATGCCGGGTGACCACCCGCCCACGCGGAGTGCGCATGATGTAGCCCTGCTGGATCAGGTAGGGTTCGAGCACGTCTTCGATGGTGTGCCGCTCTTCGCTGATCGCTGCTGCCAGGTTGTCGACCCCTACCGGACCGCCGTCGAACTTCTCGATCATGGTCAGCAGCAGGCGCCGGTCGGAATGATCGAAGCCGCGCTCGTCGACATCGAGAAGATTCAACGCCAGATCCGCCACGGCCTTGGTAATCTCGCCCTTGCCACGCACTTCGGCGTAGTCGCGCACGCGGCGCAGCAGGCGGTTGGCGATCCGTGGCGTGCCACGGGCACGGCGGGCGATTTCAAAGGCGCCCTGGGCATCGATCACCAGGCCCAGGATGCCCGCCGAGCGGCTGACAATGGTGGCCAGGTCTTTGTCGCTGTAGAACTCCAGGCGCTGAACGATGCCGAAGCGGTCGCGCAAGGGGTTGGTGAGCATGCCGGCACGGGTGGTCGCGCCAACCAGGGTGAATGGCGGCAAGTCGAGCTTGATCGAGCGCGCCGCCGGACCTTCGCCGATCATGATGTCGAGCTGGAAGTCTTCCATGGCCGGGTACAGCACTTCCTCGACGATCGGCGACAGCCGGTGGATCTCGTCGATGAACAGCACATCATGCGGCTCAAGATTGGTCAGCATCGCTGCCAAGTCGCCCGGACGCTCAAGAATCGGCCCAGAGGTGCTTTTCACCGATACGCCCATTTCCTGGGCGATGATGTTGGCCAGGGTGGTCTTGCCCAGGCCCGGCGGGCCGAAGATCAAGGTATGGTCCAGCGACTCGCTACGCCCGCGCGCGGCCTGGATGAACAGTGCCATCTGCTCGCGCACCACCGGCTGGCCGATGTACTCATCCAGGCTCAGCGGGCGAATCGCGCGGTCCTGGACTTCTTCGCGGTCGCGTCCGGAGGCGGCGATCAGGCGGTCGGTTTCGATCACTTGCTAATCATCCCTTTAAGGCTGCTGCGGATCAGGTCTTCGCTGCTCATGCCGGCCTTGTCCTTGATTGCCGACACTGCCTTGCTCGCTTCCTGAGGCTTGTAACCCAGCGAAACCAGGGCGCTGACCGCATCGGCCTCGGCAGTGGAAGCGCTGCCGACCGGAGCTGGGCCATCGGACACCAGGGTAAACATGGCGGGGGAGGTTTCCCAGGCCTTGAACCGGTCCTTGAGCTCGACCAGCAGACGCTCGGCGGTCTTCTTGCCGACCCCCGGCACACGCACCAACGCCGAAGCGTCCTGGGCCTGTACGCAGCGGATCAGATCGTTTACTTCAAGACCGGACATCAGCGCCAGCGCAAGCTTGGGGCCGACGCCGTTAAGGCGGATCAACTCACGAAACAGCTCGCGCTCACGGCGTTCGGCGAAGCCATAGAGCAGGTGCGCGTCCTCACGCACCACCAGATGGGTGTGCAAGGTCACCGGCTCGCCGACCTTGGGCAAGCGGTACAAGGTGGTCATTGGCACTTCAAGCTCATAGCCCAGGCCATTGACGTCGATAATCAGGTGCGGCGGTTGTTTTTCCGCCAGGGTGCCACGCAAACGTCCAATCACGTTCCGATCCTTCCTCTGGGGTGCCGGTCAGCGACCGGTCAACCCTATCAGCAAATGCGCCGGGTGAACGTCTCACCCGGACAAAATGTGTATCAGCGCATGAAGCGGCTACAGACGCAAGCGCCCGCCGCGTCGCCGCGCAGTCGTCAAGCCGTGGGGGATCAGGCTGGAGCGGGTGTGGGCATGGCACAAGGCGATGGCCAGGGCGTCGGAGGCGTCGATCTGCGGTTTCTGCGTCAGTTTGAGCAGGTGCATGACCATCAGCATGACCTGCTCTTTATTCGCCCCGCCGGTCCCGGCCACTGCCTGCTTGACCTGGGTCGCACTGTATTCGGCGATCTCCAGGCCCGCCTCGACCGCCGCGACGATTGCCGCGCCCCGGGCCTGGCCAAGCTTGAGCGCCGAGTCGGGGTTGCGCGCCATGAACACCCGTTCGATGCCCATTGTTACCGGGCCATGCTGCTGGATGATCTCGCTGACACCGCGAAATACGATCTGCAGACGCTCAGGCAACTCGCCAGCACCGGTACGGATACAGCCCGATGCCACGTACTCGCAACCACGCGCGGTCTGGCGTACCACGCCGAAACCGGTGATGCGCGAGCCGGGGTCGATACCTAAAATCAGAGTCATAACGCCTGCAATTTAAAAGTGGTAGGCCACATCGTTCAGTGAGGGCGCTGCTGCCTTCCCTGGCCTATTCGCGGGCAAGCCCGCTCCCACAGGGCTAGCGTTGAACCCTGTGGGAGCGGGCTTGCCCGCGAATAGGCCAGGGAAGGCGACACAAAGCCAACTGACTGGCGGTAAGACCCTGAAGTCTAACTCAGCCCAACTGCTCCATGATCTCGTCAGAGATCTGCGCATTGGAGTAGACGTTCTGCACGTCATCCAGGTCTTCAAGCATGTCGATCAGCTTGAGTACCTTCTGTGCGCCATCCAGGTCCAACTCGGCACTGGTGGTCGGCTGCATGACGATCTCGGCGTCGGCGGCCTTGAAGCCGGCTTCTTCCAGGGCATTACGCACCGCATAGAAGCTGTTGAAGGAGGTAAACACGTCGAACGAACCATCGTCGTTGCTGACTACGTCATCGGCATCGGCTTCCATGGCCGCTTCCATCAACGCATCCTCATCCACGCTGGCGTCGAAGCTGATCTGCCCCTTGCGCTCGAACAGATAGGCGACCGAGCCGTCAGTGCCGAGGTTGCCGCCGCACTTGGTGAAGGCATGGCGCACGGCTGCGGCGGTGCGGTTGCGGTTGTCGGTCATGGCTTCGACCATGATTGCCACGCCACCCGGGCCGTAACCTTCGTAGCTGAGCTCTTCGACGTTATCGCTTTCGTTGGTGCCCGCCCCGCGCGCAACCGCCCGATCGATGATGTCGCGACTCATGTTGGCGCCAAGCGCCTTGTCCAGGGCCAGGCGCAGACGTGGGTTGGACGCAGGATCTGGACCGCCCTGCTTGGCGGCGACGGTCAGCTCGCGGATCCACTTGGTGAAAACCTTGCCTCTCTTGGCATCCTGGCGCTCTTTGCGGTGCTTGATGTTCGCCCACTTGGAATGACCAGCCATAACGACTCCAAATCCTTGAAACAGAAACAGGTTCCGCCCCGAAGGGCGGAACGCGAAGAAATCTGCGCCGTAGCGCGGGGATGCACCCTTGCAGATGCACCCCGGTCGCGCTTACTCGACCTTGGTCTGCTCGCGCAGACGGATGTGCAGCTCGCGCAGGGCCTTGGCATCGACCATGCCTGGGGCCTGGGTCATGACGCACGCGGCGCTCTGGGTTTTCGGGAACGCGATCACTTCACGGATCGACTGGGCGCCAGTCATCAGCATGACCAAGCGGTCCAGACCGAAGGCCAGGCCGCCGTGTGGCGGTGCGCCGAACTTCAGGGCGTCGAGCAGGAAGCCGAACTTCTCTTCCTGCTCCGCCGCTTCGATACCCAGCAGACGGAATACTGCCTGCTGCATCTCTTTGCGGTGGATACGGATCGAACCGCCGCCCAGCTCAGTGCCGTTGAGCACCATGTCGTAGGCACGCGACAGCGCGGTGGCCGGGTTGGCCTCCAGCTCTTGCGGCGAGCACTTCGGCGCGGTGAACGGATGGTGCAGAGCGGTGAAGCTGCCGTCTTCGTTCTCTTCGAACATCGGGAAGTCGACTACCCACATCGGCGCCCACTCGCAGGTGTGCAGGTTGAAGTCGTTGCCGACCTTGATGCGCAGGGCGCCCAGGGCCTCGCTGACGATCTTGAACTTGTCGGCACCGAAGAACACGATGTCGCCGTCGACCGCGCCAACGCGATCGAGGATCACGTTGAGGTTGGCCTCAGGGATGTTCTTGACGATCGGCGACTGCAGGCCTTCAACGCCTTTGGCGCGCTCGTTGACCTTGATGTACGCCAGGCCCTTGGCACCGTAGATGCCGACGAACTTGGTGTATTCGTCGATCTTGCTGCGCGGCATGCTGGCGCCGCCTGGCAGGCGCAGGGCGGTAACCCGGCACTTGGGGTCGTTGGCAGGACCGGCGAAGACCTTGAAGTCGACATCCTTGAGCTGGTCGGCAACGTCAACCAGTTCCAGCGGGTTACGCAGGTCCGGCTTGTCGGAACCATAACGACGCATGGCCTCTTCGAAGGTCATGTGCGGGAACTCACCGAATTCCAGGTCCAGCACTTCCTTGAACAGCTTGCGGATCATGCTCTCGGTCAGGCCCATGATCTCGGACTCGTCGAGGAAGCTGGTCTCGATGTCGATCTGGGTGAATTCCGGCTGGCGGTCTGCACGCAGGTCTTCGTCGCGGAAGCACTTGGCGATCTGGTAGTAGCGATCGAAGCCGGCAACCATCAGCAGCTGCTTGAACAGCTGTGGCGATTGCGGCAGGGCGAAGAAACTACCGGCGTGGGTACGGCTAGGCACCAGATAGTCGCGCGCGCCTTCTGGGGTGGCACGGGTCAGGATCGGCGTCTCGACGTCGAGGAAGCCGTTCTCGTCGAGGAAGCGACGGATGCTGCTGGTGATACGCGAACGCAGACGCAGCTTGTCGGCCATTTCTGGGCGACGCAGGTCGATGAAGCGATAGCGCAGGCGGGTTTCTTCGCCCACGTCGGAGTATTCGTTCAGCGGGAATGGCGGAGTCTCGGCTTCGTTGAGCACGGTCAGCTCATAGCCCAGCACTTCGATACCGCCGGACGCCATGTTGGCGTTGACCGCACCTTCAGGACGCTTGCGCACCTTGCCGGTGATCTGCACCACGTACTCGCTGCGCACGCGGTCAGCGGCGGCGAAGGTCTCGGCGCGATCCGGATCGAACACGACCTGGGCCATGCCTTCGCGATCACGGATGTCGAGGAAGATCACCCCGCCGTGGTCGCGGCGACGATGGACCCAGCCGCAAAGGGTGACTTCCTGGCCGTCCAGGCTCTCGTTCAGTTGGCCGCAATAATGGCTGCGCATCATGATGGTGGTTCGCTTCTCGTGATTCGTGTATTCAAGGAGGCCTTGGCCGCCCAAAGGGCTTAGGGCTTGTACGAAAAAAACCAGATCGGTGATTTTTCGTGCAAACCCTTATAGTGCAAGACCCGGACGTTGCAATTCAACTCAGTCGGCCTTGTCGCCGCCGGCCAGATTCTTTTTCGCCCCGGTCTTGAAGTCGGTTTCATACCAACCCGTGCCGCTCAGGCGAAAGCCGGGTACCGACAGCAGCTTTTTCAATGCCGGCGCCTGACAGGCCGGGCAATCGGTCAGCGGCGCGGCGCTGATCTTCTGCAGCGCTTCGAACTGGTGTTCACAGGCTGCACATTGATAGTCATAAAGGGGCATGGGTGTCTCTCGTCAACCACAACGCTGGCTGCCAGGGCAGCAAAAACCGCGATTATATATGGTTAGAGAGTGCTGTGCAGCCCGCCCGGCGATCAATGCGTGGTTGGTGGATCAAGCAGCCAGGCTACACAAATCACCCGGATCAGACCACTGAAGTTCCTCACCCCACCCTGGCGCAAGTGCACCTCGCGGTCCACGTAGGACAATATCGCACTGACCGAGCAACCATTGGCTTCGGCGATTCGTTGAAGAATTCGCCAGTAGACCTGCTCCAGGCGCAAGCAGGTAGCAAAACCGTTGAGCCGCACCGAGCGCGATACCGGCCGCACCTGGGCCATGTCGAAGTCTGCGCCAAAAGGGTCTATGCACTGCTTGCCCAGACACCCACCCTGGCTAGCATTGCGCTTGCCACGCTGCCCACTGATTTCCATTTCCATTGTTTCCACTCCATCGCCAAAAGAACTGCCCATGCACCAGAGCACGTGGGCATGGCGTCCAATGAAGCGCTGCAACGGAGTTGAAAAGCAGCGGCAAAGCTTTCCTTAAGGAAACAAAAAGCCCGGCAACACGAAGCGCAGCCGGGCCTGGTTCAGCGGATCAGATTGTCATTTACCCTCGAGCAGCACTCGCAGCATCCAAGCGGTTTTTTCATGCACCTGCATGCGCTGGGTTAGAAGGTCTGCGGTCGGCTCGTCACTGACCTTGTCAACGACCGGGAAAATACTGCGCGCGGTACGCGTGACCGCCTCTTGCCCTTCGACCAGCTGGCGGATCATTTCATCGGCAGGGGGTACGCCTTCCTCCTCCTTGATCGAGGAGTGACGTGCGTAGAATGCGTAGGAGCCAGGCGCTGGGAAGCCCAGTGCACGAATTCGCTCGGCGATTGAGTCCACAGCCAGGGCCAGTTCGTTGTACTGCTCTTCGAACATCAGGTGCAGGGTACGAAACGATGGGCCGGTCACGTTCCAATGAAAGTTATGGGTTTTCAGATACAGCACATAGGTATCCGACAACAGGCGGGATAGCCCATCTACGATGGACTTGCGATCTTCTTCACTGATACCGATATCGATTGCCATGAAGTTCCCCTTTCCATAAGGCTTGATGAGTCAAGCGGGCGATCCACACTGTAACAAGACTTGCCCCAGCGTGCATGTGACCTACGGCAACTCATCAGCTCGCCTACCCCTCGGTTTGAGAAGCCTGCGCCTTTGCTGTTAAATAGGCAGCGTGCCACCCGTGCGGACTGTAAATGCCGGGTGCATAGGCTGGCCAGCCGCGTGACCGCGCTTTCTATCTCCTGCGCACCGCGCTGACAGCTCTTCCTGTGATCGGCCTTATCAATGTGAGCCTAACCAAATGTTCAAGATCGTCCATCTGGTGACGGGCGTTGCAGCTTTGCTGCTGTCGCTCATACCCAGCCTGAAAACCGAAGCTATACCTTTCCTGCAGCAACCGCAGGCCATCTACCTGGCCTTGCTCGGCCTGCTTAACCTGCTTCTGGCACCGGTGGTGCCGTTGTACTGCAGAGGCGCGCGCCAGCAGCTGCAACACCTGGCCAGCGCCCTGCTGGTGGTCGCGGTGATCCTGCAGACCGTAACCCTGCTGGCACGCCCGGAACTGGGCGATCTACCCGCCCTGCTCTGCGCCGCCCTGGCCATCGCCCTGCACCTGGGCGTAGGCTTTGCCCACAGCCCCAAGAAAGCTCGCGCCAGCGCCAGCAGCACGCAAGATGCAGGCAAGCGCGATACCGGCACCGTCAAGTGGTTCAACACGTCCAAGGGGTTTGGTTTTATTTCCCGCGACTCCGGTGACGATATCTTCGTGCACTTTCGCGCCATTCGTGGCGAGGGCCACCGGGTCCTGGTCGAAGGCCAGCGCGTGGAGTTCTCGGTCATGCACCGCGACAAAGGCCTGCAGGCCGAAGATGTGATCGCGGTTTCTCGCCGCTGATTGGGTCTACCTTGCGGGAGCCTCGCTCCCGCAAGTACCGCAGTCTCAATAATGAGGCGGCGGCGCTTCCTCTCCCTCGCTGCCGTACTGCCCCACCATTTCCTCGTAGCGCTTGATCAGCTCGGCGATCTGCAACTGCAGGCGATCGATCACCCGCCCCTGCTCGACCACCACGTCATTGAGCGCCTGAATGGTGTCGTCCTGAAACGCCATGCGGGTTTCCAGGTCGATGATTTGCGATTCCAGCGACATACCTTCAAGCCTCCTTGTAGCTGGCATTCAACACCGAACGCAGGCGCTGACGGATGTCATCCAACTGCTCCTGACGGTATTCGAGCGCAGCCACCTTGCCCCACACCGGCGCCGGCCATGCCGCATCGTCGTGGCGGCGCACGATCACATGCATGTGCAGTTGGCTGACCACATTACCCAGGGTGGCAACGTTCATCTTGTCAGCCTTGAACGCCGCCTTGAGCGCACCGGCCAGGTAGTTGGTTTCCTGCCAGAGCAACTGCTGGTCGGCTTCACTCAGGTCGAACAGCTCGCTGATCCCGGCTTGGCGTGGGACCAGAATGAACCATGGGTAGTTGGCATCCTTGCTGAGCAACAGCTGACACAGCGGAAAATTTCCCAGGACCAGGGAATCCTGCTGCAGACGCGAATCCAGGACGAACACGGCAACGCTCCTTCTTTAATAACGCAGCCCGTAGATCACGGGCATTGATGGGCGAAGGATACCCTGCTTCGCGTGCGCCAGCATGAAATGCCGCCCACAGGGGCGCTGGAGCACAGTTTTGGTTCACGCCACACGATTGCGAGCCCCAAGCCGGTAACACAGCGCTACTTTTCGCACCAAAATGAAACAAAAAAATCCAGTAAACAGGACTCATTCACACTAAAACTACTCAGCGTGAGCAGTTAGCGGTAACACATTGAGTTAGTTAGCAACCTTACAGTTTCACTTCGCCAGTATTACTGGCACACCATCAGACAGCCACGCCCCCGTGTTTCCGGCAGTTCTCTCCTGCCACCACGGGCGAATGTGAAAATTTCATCAAGGCTGTGTGAAATTGTGCACGCTTGTTGCATTCCCTTTCGGCCATGTCGGCACGACACCTGCATTGGGCGGGTGGACGCGACAAATAACAACAGCGGCATTGGAAAACCAGGGAGTTTCACAGCTTGATTGTGTTCTTTACACATTCGTGACGGCGATTGAAGCAGCGCTGGGGTGGACGTCCCTGATTCGGGACGTGATTTGCGACAAGGAATTAACCAAAAGCGACAAGTTATAAAGTTTCTGAAAAGTTGCTTTTTACATATCGCCAAGATCAGTCAGCGTGATATACATTTTCGCCGACATAACAAGAAAGAGCTGCCCCATATAACTAAAACTCTTGGGCGCAGCGGTACTCTTCCTAAAAACCAAAGGAGCAAATCACGATGCGCGTGATGAAGTGGAGCATGATCGCCCTGGCCGTTGCGGCAGGGACCTCGCAGATGGCCATCGCCTCTTCGCAAGATGAATCCAAAGGCTTTGTCGAAGACAGCCAACTGGGTGTAAAACTGCGTAACCTGTACTTCAGCCGTGACTTCCGTAACAACGACGACGACAAGAGCCGTAGCGCCGAATGGGGCCAAGGCTTCATCGGTACGTTCGAGTCCGGCTTCACCCAAGGCACTGTCGGCGTAGGCTTTGATGCTATCGGCCTGCTGGGCCTGAAATTGGATGGCGGCAAGGGCACCTCGGGCACCGGCCTGTTCCCGACTGGCTCCGACGGTCGTTCGCAAGATGACTACTCCGAAGCGCACGGTGCAGTAAAACTGCGTATTTCCGACACCACTCTTAAGTACGGTGGCCAGTTCACCGCACTGCCAGTCTTCGCTACCGACGATAGCCGCTTGCTGCCAGAAGTTGCCGAAGGCTTCTTGCTGACCAGCAAGGAAATCAAAGGCCTTGAGCTGAACGCGGGTCACTTCACTCGCCTGAACGCCCAAGCCCAATCCTATAAGGACAGCATCGGCGGCAAGAACCGCACTACTGGCATCAAGAACCCAGGCCTGACCGAAGCCAACGTCTTCGGTGGCACCTATGCCGTGACTGACGGCCTGAGCACCAGCCTTTACTACTCGCGCGTGGAAGATCACTTCCGCAAGTGGTACGGCAACATCAACTGGGCGCTGCCAATCAGCGACAATCAGGGCCTGGTGTTCGACTTCAACATCTATGACACCAAATCGATCGGCGACAACCGTACCGGCGCCGCAGTCGCCAAGTCCGATGGCAGCCGTGATCTGGACAACATCGCAGCAAGCTTGTCCGCTGCCTACAACATCGGCGCCCACACCTTCACCCTGGCCTACCAGAAAGTCAGCGGCGATGGTGACTACGCCTACGGCATCGACGGCGGCGGCACCGTGTTCCTGGCCAACTCCATCGCCCGTTCCGACTTCAACGCCGAAGACGAGAAATCCTGGCAGGCTCGCTACGACCTGAACTTCGCCGAGTTCGGCATCCCTGGCCTGACCTTCATGACCCGCTACGCCCGTGGTACCGGTGCAACCACCGAGACCACCAACAACGGCAAGGAATGGGAACGCGACATCGACGTGAAATATGTCCTGCAGGAAGGCCCTGCCAAGGACCTGAGCTTCCGCGTCCGTCAAGCCACCTACCGCTCCAGCGATGGCGTCTACTACGGTTCGAGCTCGATCGACGAACTGCGTCTGATCGTCGAGTACCCGCTGAGCATCCTGTAAGCCTGGCTTGCAGTGCCCAGCACTTGAAAAAGCCCGGCGATCACGCCGGGCTTTTTCTTGGCTGACAAGCGCCCCGCTCTGGGGCATCCTGTACGCTTTCGTTTCGCCCCCGTAGAATGCGGGGTCATTTCAACGTCTTAGGCAATCGACACGGCTCCCCATGCGCACCAGTCAATATTTGCTCGCCACCCAGAAAGAAACCCCTGCAGATGCAGTGGTCATCAGCCACCAGCTCATGCTGCGTGCCGGCATGATCCGCAAGCTGGCCTCCGGCCTGTACACCTGGCTGCCGATGGGCCTGCGGGTAATGCGCAAGGTCGAAGCCGTGGTGCGCGAAGAAATGAACGCTGCTGGCGCCCTGGAAGTGCTGATGCCGAGCATCCAGCCTGCCGAACTGTGGCAGGAATCCGGCCGCTGGGAGCAATACGGCCCTGAGCTGCTGCGCCTCAAGGACCGTCACGGCCGTGAGTTCTGCGTCGGCCCGACCCACGAAGAGGTCATCACTGACCTGGCCCGCAACGAGCTGTCCAGCTATAAACAGCTGCCGCTGAACATGTACCAGATCCAGACCAAGTTCCGTGACGAAATCCGTCCACGCTTTGGCCTGATGCGCGGCCGCGAATTCATCATGAAGGACGCCTACTCCTTCCATGCCGACCAGGCTTCCCTGCAGGAAACCTACGACCGCATGCACCAGGCGTACTGCAACATCTTCACCCGCCTGGGCCTGGATTTCCGTCCGGTGCAGGCCGACACCGGCTCCATCGGTGGCAGCTACTCGCACGAATTCCACGTGCTGGCCTCCTCCGGCGAAGACGACGTGATCTTCAGCGACACCTCCGACTACGCCGCCAACATCGAGAAGGCCGAGGCCATCCCGCGTGAAACCGTGCGTCTAGCCCCTACCGAGGAGCTGCGCCTGGTCGACACCCCGGACGCCAAGACCATCGCCCAGCTGGTCGAGAACTACAACCTGCCGATCGAGAAGACCGTCAAGACCC
Source organism: Pseudomonas sp. BT-42-2 (assembly GCF_025847435.2). Taxonomy (NCBI): domain Bacteria; kingdom Pseudomonadati; phylum Pseudomonadota; class Gammaproteobacteria; order Pseudomonadales; family Pseudomonadaceae; genus Pseudomonas; species Pseudomonas sp. BT-42-2. The sequence continues at coordinate 124,482 of NZ_JAOYTM010000014.1, read as the reverse complement.
TGATCGTGCGCGGCGCCGAAGAAGGCAAGCTGATCGCCCTGGTGGTACGTGGCGACCACGAGCTCAACGAAATCAAGGCCGCCAAGCTTGAGCAGGTCGCAGATCCACTGGTCATGGCTACCGACGCCGAACTGCGTGACGCCATTGGCGCCGGCGCAGGCTCGCTGGGCCCGCTGAACCTGCCGCTGGAATGCATCATCGACCGTTCGGTCGCCCTGATGAGCGACTTTGGCATCGGCGCCAACATCGACGACAAGCACTACTTCGGCGTCAACTGGGAGCGTGACCTGCCCGTTCCACAAGTGGCCGACCTGCGCAACGTGGTTGCCGGCGACCCAAGCCCAGATGGCCAGGGCACCCTGGTAATCAAGCGCGGCATCGAAGTGGGCCACATCTTCCAGCTTGGCACCAAGTACAGCGAGGCGCTCAAGTGCCAGGTATTGGGTGAAAACGGCAAGCCAGTCGTGCTCTCGATGGGCTGCTATGGCATTGGCGTGTCGCGCGTGGTCGCCGCTGCCATCGAGCAGAACTTCGATGATAAAGGCATCATCTGGAGCGACACCTTGGCGCCCTTCCAGATTGCCCTGGTACCGCTGCGCTACGAGACCGAGCAGGTTCGCGAGGCGACCGACAAGCTGTACGCCGAACTGACCGCTGCAGGTTTCGAAGTACTGCTCGACGACCGTGACAAGAAGACCAGCCCGGGCATCAAGTTCGCCGACATGGAATTGATCGGCATTCCACACCGGATCGTGGTCAGCGACCGCGGCCTGGCCGAGGGCAACCTGGAGTACAAGCACCGCACTGAGCAAGAAGCCCAGCCTCTGCCGCTCAATGACGTGCTGACCTTCCTGCAAGCCCGCATCCGTCGCTGATAGCCCAATGCGCGAGTGATCATGTACAAGCGAAGTACCATTACCCTGGGGGGCGCCGCACTGTGCGGCGCCCTGTTCGTCAGCGGCTGCGCCAACCAGATGTCCCAGCGCAGCGAGCATGAGGAACGCGTCGAGCGCAAGCTGCTCGAACACAGTCTGCAGATCGACGTCGGCGAGCCCAAGGTGATGGAGCTGCCCCAGCGACGAGTGCGCGTCCACGAGCAGCAGCGCTTCGAAGTCACCGAGTTCGAAGTGACCCGCCGTTACGACCGCTATACCCCCTACCAGCCTTGGCGGGAGATCTACGAGATCCCGCTGGGTGCGGTGGCGGTAGTTGCAGGTGTAGGCGCCAACGTGGTCAATGTGTTTGCCCTGGGCAACCTGCCGAACAGCGTCACCCATGACTGGCTGAGCTACGGCGTGGCCGGGCTCAACCCGTTCATGAACGTGCAGTCCAATGGCCGTGCGCAGCAGAACCTGGCGGGTATCAGCGAGGTGGAGAAAGCCAAGCGCGAAGAGTCCACCAGCCTGCCCTGGAGCGAACGCCTGGTCGAGGTCAAGGCTGGCAAAGCCAGCCATGAGCTGACGACCGACCGCAACGGCGTACTGCGCCTGAACCTGTTGGATTCGCCATTCTCCGAGCAGAATCTCAGCCGCGTTGGCACCTTGCACTTGCAAGTGGTCGATGAGGACAACGGGATTCGCGGCGACGCCAGCCTGCTGGTCAGCGGCAATCTGCGCAGCAAGCTGCTGGAGGCCCACCACCTGATCTTCGATGACCTTGAGGACGATGAAGTCGGCCAATGGGTGCACCGGGTCAAGCGTCTGTCTGAGCTGGGCCTGGAAGAGGAAGCCAGTGAACTGGAGCAGAGCCTGATCGAGCTGACGCGCAACGATCCGGAGCTGCAGCAGGAGTTTTTACAGGCGTTGACCAAGCAGACCGGGCGGCTTGTGGCGGACCCTGGGGTCCAGTAAAGATCCAAGATCCTGGGGCCGCTTTGCGCCCCTTCGCGGCGGTTCGGCGTCCCGGCAAGCCCGCGAAGGGGCGCAAAGCGGCCCCGGTGCTGCGGACTTCAACAGCCAGGGAAGAGCTCCAACTGCTCATGCGCCCCACGCAAATCTCTTAACCGCACCCCCACCCCCAGCAACCTCACCGGCTTGCCGCCACGAGCGAATGCCTGGCTGAGCAACTGCCGATAACTGTCCAGATCGCGCCCAGCCCCGGCCTGCTCCAGGGTCGTCTGGCTGAAATCGTGAAACTTGACCTTCACGAAGGGTTTGTCCGCCTTGTAGCTACTGTCCATGCGCGCCACCCGCTCATTGAGACTCTCCAGCAGCGCCGGCAGCTTCTCCAGGCAAGTGTTCAAGTCCGGAAGGTCGGTATCGTAGGTGTTCTCGACGCTGACCGACTGCCGGCGGCTGTCGTTGTGCACCACGCGCTCATCTATACCCCGCGCCAGCCCCCACAACCGCTCGCCAAAACTGCCGAACTCGCGCACCAGGGCCAGCTTTGACCAGTCGCGCATGTCCATGCAGGTATCGATGCCCAAGCGCGTCAGCTTATCGGCAGTGACCTTGCCCACCCCATGCAACCGTGCAACCGGCAAGGCCGCCACAAAAGCCTCTACTTCACCCGGGGTGATGACAAACAGGCCATTGGGTTTGCGCCAGTCACTGGCAATCTTGGCCAGAAACTTGTTCGGCGCAACGCCCGCCGAGACGGTGATGTGCAGGGTCTTGGCCACCCGTCGACGAATATCTTCGGCGATCCGCGTGGCACTGCCGGCAAACCATTGGCTATCACTGACATCCAGATAGGCCTCATCCAGCGACAGCGGTTCGATCAGCTCAGTGTAATCGCGGAAAATCGCATGAATTTCGCGTGAGGCCTCGCGGTAGGCCTCAAAGCGCGGCTTGACGATCAGCAGATCCGGGCACAGCTTGAGCGCATGACGCGACGACATGGCAGAGCGCACGCCATAGGCCCGCGCCTCGTAGTTGCAAGTGGCGATCACCCCGCGACGATCTGCCGAGCCACCCACCGCCATTGGCCGACCGGCCAGAGTGGGGTCGTCACGCATCTCGATGGCTGCGTAAAAGCAGTCGCAGTCGATGTGGATGATCTTGCGCAGGGACATGGATGACCGTTAGCACTGTAAATTCATACAGATATTACCGTAAGCGCCCCTCAGTGAAATAGTCACGCCGTGACACTCTCGACAATCGGCCTGCAAGCCCCGCCGTTACTGCCCCGCAGGGCCAATCGAGGCGCTAACAGATTGAACGGAAAAGAAATTTCCCCAGAAATAGCTTGACTCTGCGGCGCAAAACCGTAGAATTCATCTCAACAGGCGCGGGATGGAGCAGCCTGGTAGCTCGTCGGGCTCATAACCCGAAGGTCGTCGGTTCAAATCCGGCTCCCGCAACCAGATTCAGAAAAAGGCCACTGTCTAGACAGTGGCCTTTTTCATTGTCCGTAAAAAAACTTAACCTGAAATAAATCTAGAGAAATCAAAGGTTAACGTTTGACTCTGCGGCAGATGTCCGTATAGTGCACCCCACTGACGCGGGATGGAGCAGCTTGGTAGCTCGTCGGGCTCATAACCCGAAGGTCGTTGGTTCAAATCCAGCTCCCGCAACCAGATTCAAGAAAAGGCCACTGTTGATACAGTGGCCTTTTTTATTGACTACGAAATGGCCTGACAGAAATTTACCGCAAATCAAAGATTAACCTTGACGCCGCGGTGAATATCCGTAGAATGCGCCCCACTGACGCGGGATGGAGCAGCCTGGTAGCTCGTCGGGCTCATAACCCGAAGGTCGTCGGTTCAAATCCGGCTCCCGCAACCATATTCGTCAGAACAAACCCCGCCTGCTTTCAGCAGTGCGGGGTTTGTTGTTTTCAGGGTTTGTATCCCGCCGGTCAAGCCCCACCTGCGCCCCTCCCCTCTGGCAGGCACCCCGCCTGGATGAACTATCTTTAACCGTGCCAAACGGCTGAAAGCGACTCCGTCAGGAGTAACATCTGGATACGTTTTCCAAAGGGACTTCCACTTGGCCGCACCTTCCCCCTACCTCGCGCTGTCCGCCCGAGGTACAGCATGACCGCCCACAACTGCGAACCTCAAACGCCTCTGGCTGCGGCACTGCCGATTGCTGCCCAGCGCCTGCCCTGGGTGGAACGGCTGAGCCGCTACCGTCAGCCGATTGGCCTGGCATTGACCCTGCTGTTGTTCGGCATGGCCTTGGTTGCTTGTCGCCATCTGCTCAGCGAGCTGGACATCTACGCGCTGCATGACGCCATGCTCAGCGTGCCTAGCCAATCGCTGTTCGGCGCCCTGCTGGCGACCGTGCTGGGCTTCGTCATTCTGCTCGGCTACGAATGGTCGGCCAGCCGCTATGCCGGCGTGCAGTTGCCTGCCCGCACCCTGGTGCTGGGTGGCTTCAGCGCTTTCGCCATCGGCAATGCGATTGGTCTGTCGATGCTTTCCGGGGGGTCGGTGCGCTATCGTCTGTATGCCCGCCAAGGCCTGGGGGCTGCTGAGGTTGCGCGGATGACGGTTTTCGCCAGCCTTTCGCTGGGCTGTGCACTGCCACCGCTGGCCGCATTGGCGACTTTGAGTAATCTACCCGCAGCCTCCACTGCCCTGCGCATGCCGGCAGGTTGGCTGGCCGGCATTGCAATTGCGGTGCTGACCCTGACGGCCTTGCTGGTGGTTGGCCTGTATCGCCGCCGCCTGGCCGAGCAACCCTTGCGCGACAGCCTGCTGGTACAGCTCGGCCGACGCACCTTGCGCCTGCCTAGTGGTCGCCTTGCGGCACTGCAATTGTTGATCACCGCGCTAGATGTCGCCGCCGCGGCCACGGTGTTGTACCTGCTGTTGCCCGAGGCACCGCCCTTCGCCGCTTTTGTGCTGGTCTACCTGCTGGCCTTGGCCGCTGGGGTACTCAGCCATGTGCCGGGGGGTGTCGGTGTGTTCGAGGCCATCCTGCTGGCGGCCTTCGCCGATCAACTGGGAGCTGCGCCACTGGCTGCTGCCCTGCTGCTGTATCGCTTGATCTATGTAGTGCTACCGCTGCTGCTGGCCTGCGTGCTGCTGCTGGCCAACGAGGCGCGACGCTTGCTGCTGGCCCAGCAGGCGATCAAGGCTGCCTCTGGGCTAGCCGCGCCGGTATTGGCCATCCTGGTGTTCCTGTCTGGCGTGGTGCTGCTGTTCTCTGGTGCCACTCCAGAGATCGACACACGCCTGGAGCACATGGGGTTCCTGGTGCCGCACCGGCTGATCGATGCCTCGCACTTTGGCGCCAGCCTGATTGGCGTACTGTGCCTGCTGCTGGCACAAGGACTACGCCGGCGCCTGTCCGCTGCCTGGCTGCTGACTACGATTCTGCTGCTGGTCGGCGCGCTGCTGTCGCTGCTCAAGGGCTTTGACTGGGAAGAAGCCTGCGTGCTGACCTTTACCGCAGCGCTGCTGGCGTTGTTCCGGCGCTCGTTCTATCGACCCAGCCGCTTGCTGGAGCTGCCTTTCTCGCCGGTCTACCTGGCTGCCAGCGCCTGCGTCGTGGGCGCTTCGGTATGGCTGCTGCTGTTTGCCTATCAAGATGTTCCCTACAGCCATCAGTTATGGTGGCAATTCACCCTGGATGCCGACGCCCCACGCGGCCTGCGCGCAGCCATGGGCAGCGCGGTGCTGCTGGTGTTCGTGGTCCTGACCTGGCTGCTGCGCACTGCCAGGCCGGTGATCCACCTACCCAATGAACTCGAGCTACAGCGCGCCAAGCAGATCCTGCTGAGCTCCGATCAGCCCGACGGTGGCCTGGCCCTGACCGGCGACAAGGCGCTGTTGTTCCACCCCAACGACAACGCTTTCATCATGTATGCCCGTCGTGGGCGCAGCTTGGTGGCTCTGTACGACCCCATCGGCCCGGCCCAGGAGCGTGCCGAGATGATCTGGCAGTTCCGCGACCTGTGCGACCTGCACCACGCCCGCCCGGTGTTCTACCAGGTGCGCGCAGAGAACCTGCCGTTCTACATGGACATCGGCCTGACCGCGCTCAAGCTCGGCGAAGAAGCGCGGGTCGACCTGCGCCGCTTCGACCTGGAGGCCAAGGGCAAGGAGATGAAAGACCTGCGCTACACCTGGAACCGCGGCGGCCGTGATGGCTTGAGCCTTGAGCTACACGAACCCGGCCAAGCGCCACTTGAAGCACTCAAGCAGATCTCCGACGCCTGGCTGCAAGGCAAGAACGTACGCGAGAAAGGCTTCTCGCTCGGGCGCTTCAGCCCCGACTATCTGCAGCACTTTCGGATCGCCCTGGTTCGCTTCCAAGGCCGCCCGGTAGCGTTTGCCAACCTGCTGGAAACGCACAGCAACGAGCTGGCCAGCCTCGATCTGATGCGGGCGCACCCGGAGGCGCCGAAGCTGACCATGGAATTCATGATGATCGGCCTGATCCTGCATTACAAAAGCCATGATTACGGGCGCTTCAGCCTCGGCATGGTGCCGCTTTCCGGTCTGCAGCCACGGCGTGGCGCCCCCTTGACCCAACGCCTGGGTTCGATGGTGTTCCAGCGCGGCGAGCAGCTTTACAACTTCCAGGGCCTGCGGCGCTTCAAGGACAAGTTCCAGCCGGACTGGGAACCTCGTTACATGGCTGTGCCAGCCGGGCTCGACCCGCTGGTGGCGCTGGCCGACACTGCCGCCCTGATCGCGGGCGGCCTGACTGGATTGGTGAAACGTTGATGATCCGACGCTATTGGCAGTACGTATTGATTGCCTTGCTGGTGGCCCTGGCGGCTGCGGCAGTAGGGTTCTGGCTGTGGACCCGCCCAGCGCCGGAGGCGCACATTGAGCACCTGGCGCTGAGCGATGGCAGCAGCCTGGTTCGTGCCACCCCCGGTGTGCACGCCAAAGCCCGCGTGGCCATCGGCGTACCTGAAGATCAAGCACTGAGCGATAAGCAGTTGCTCGACCTGAGCCAGGCCGGTGAGGCGCAACTGGTGCAAGTGATCCTGCCAGCCAATGACTGCGCCAAGCAGCAACAGGCCCTGGACCAGGCCATCAGCCATTTGTCCGCTGCGCCCACCTTGGTGGCAGGTATCGGCCCTGGCGGTGCCCAGGCCTGGCGTTGGCTGGCCAGCCAACGCGACGACAAGGCGCGCGCCATCTCGGTTGACTTCAACCTCGAACAACCCGGCTGCCCGGCACTGCCCAAGGCTGCTGCCCACGGCCGTTGGAACGTGGCCTGGAACGACAACCCGGACGACGCCAGCGCTGCCTTCGTGCGTGACCAGGCCAACGCCGAGACCAGCATCAGTGACTACGACATCCACCTGCCACAAGTGCTCAAGAGCCAGCTGACCCAAGCCCTGGTCGGCCATGACGGCAATGCCTTGAGTATCCCAGTGGTAGAAGTGCCGGCGGGCCAAACCACCGATACCGTGACCCTGTTCCTCTCCGGTGACGGCGGCTGGCGTGACCTCGATCGCGATGTCGCCGGCGAGATGGCCAAGCTCGGCTACCCCGTGGTGGGTATCGATACCCTGCGCTACTACTGGCAGCACAAGACGCCCGAGCAAAGCGCTGCCGATCTGTCCGAGTTGATGCAGCACTATCGGCAGAAATGGGGTACCAAGCGCTTCGTGCTCACCGGCTACTCGTTCGGCGCCGATGTGTTGCCAGCGATCTACAACCGCTTGCCAGCCGAAGACCAGCAACGGATCGACGCGGTGATCCTGCTGGCCTTCGCCCGCAGTGGCAGTTTTGAGATCGAAGTCGAGGGCTGGTTGGGCAAGGAAGGCCAGGAAGCGCCGACCGGGCCGGAAATGGCCCGCATGCCGGCGGCCAAGGTGGTGTGCATCTATGGTGTGGAAGAAAGCGACGAGAGTGGCTGTACCGATCGCACCGCCGTCGGCGAGCGCCTGAAGCTACCGGGCGGGCATCATTTCGATGAGAACTACCCGGCGCTGGCCAAACGCTTGATCGGCGAGATCGAGACACGTCAGGGCAAGTCGAGCGTCGCTGAGCAGAACTGATCGAAAGCAGAAAAAAACAGTGCTGCCGTGTCAGTTCAGGCCTCTTCGCGGGCAAGCCGGCCCATACAGGGAATCTTGTGGGAGCTGGCTTGCCCGCGAACAGGCCTGAACTGACACAACCCACGCAGCGTTCAAATCTCGACCTGGGTCCCCAGCTCGATCACCCGGTTCAACGGCAAATTGAAGAAGCGCAGATTACCGTTGGCATTCTTCAACAAGAAGGCGAACAACGTGCCGCGCCAGCGCGCCATCCCCTCCAACCGCGAGGCGATCACTGTCTCCCGACTGAGGAAGTAGGTCGTGCGCATGGGGCTGAAGTCCAGCTCCTCCAGATGGCACAGCTTAAGTGCCTGGGGCACATCCGGCTCATCCATGAAACCGAAGTGCAACAGCACTCGGAAGAAGCCGTCGCCGTAGGCCTCTACGTCGAAACGCTCCTGTTCCGGCACCCGCGGGCGGTCCTCACTGATCACCGTCAGCAGCACCACCTGGCTATGCAGTACCTGGTTGTGCAGCATGTTGTGCAACAGCGCGTGGGGCACTGCATCCGGCCGCGCGGTCAGAAACACCGCAGTGCCTTCGACCCGATGCGGCGGCTGCACACGAATGCTGCTGATAAATACCGGCAACGGCAGCGCCGCTTCATCGATGCGCTCCATCAAAATTTGCTTGCCGCGCTTCCAAGTGGTCATCAGCAAGAACAGCACGCTGCCGGCGAGCACCGGGAAAGCGCCACCCTGCACGACCTTGGGCAGGTTGGCGGTGAAAAACAGCGCGTCGACAAACAAGAACCCTAACAGGATCGGCACCGCCAGCAGCGGTGGCCACTTCCACAACAGCAGCATCACCGTCGAGACCAATAGCGTGGTCATCAGCATGGTGCCGGTGACTGCCACACCATAGGCTGCCGCCAGCGCGCCGGACGACTCGAAGCCGATCACCAGCAGGACGACCGCCACCATCAGTGCCCAGTTGACTGCGCCGATATAGATCTGCCCCTGCTCATCGCTGGAGGTGTGCTGGATCTGCATCCGCGGGATGTAGCCCAGCTGAATCGCCTGGCGGGTGAGCGAGAAGGCCCCGGAAATGACCGCTTGAGAAGCGATTACCGTGGACAGGGTGGCCAGCCCGATCAAAGGCAGCAGCGCCCAGGACGGCGCCAATAGGTAGAACGGGTTACGTGCTGCCTCAGGATCGTGCAGCAACAGCGCGCCCTGACCGAAGTAGTTCAGCACCAGTGCCGGCAGCACCAGGATGAACCAAGCCCGAGCAATCGGCTTGCGGCCAAAATGGCCCATATCGGCATACAGCGCCTCGGCACCGGTCAGCGCCAGCACCACCGCGCCAAGGATCGCCACGCCCATGCCCGGATGAACGATAAAGAAGCGCACCGCCCAGGCCGGATTGAAGGCTCTGAGCACTTCCGGGCTATGGGAAATCCCATGCAGGCCCAACGCCGCCAGGACCAGGAACCAGGTCACCATCACCGGGCCGAACAGAATGCCGATCTTCGCCGTCCCGTGCTTTTGCACCAGAAACAGCGCCACCAGCACCACCACGGCAATCGGCACCACCCAATGGTCGATGCCATCGAAGGCCAGCCCCATCCCCTCTACCGCCGACAACACCGACACCGCCGGGGTGATCATGCTGTCGCCATAGAACAATGAGGCGCCGATAAGGCCGCAGCCGACCATCAGCATGCGCAACTTCGGAAACGGCGCCGAAGCCCGCCGGGCCAAGGCGGTCAGGGCCATGATGCCACCTTCGCCCTGGTTATCGGCACGTAGGATGAAGGTCACGTACTTGACCGACACCACCCAGATCAGCGACCAGAGGATCAGCGACAGGATGCCTAGCACCCCATCATGGTTGACCGGCACCCCGTAACCGCCGGAGAAGACTTCCTTGAGGGTGTACAGCGGGCTGGTGCCGATATCGCCATAGACCACCCCAACAGCTGCCACCAGCAGGCTCAGCGGCCGTGCCGCGCCCTGCCCGCCTTCGGCGTGACTGCTTGCCTGAACCATCGACAACTCCCGCAGACGGCCTCGTCGGACCGATAGAATTGGCACGCCTGCCAAGGCATCGCAGATACGTCGCAGATACCGGCAGGCAATGGCGCCAAGCTTAGCGCAGCGTTCGTCGCTTTTCTGCTGGTCAAGCGACCTTGCGCTCGCTAAAATTGCGCACTTTTTGATCAGAGGCGCCGAAAGCGCCCGTCGGGATTGCCCTCGCCACCGCCAGGGCAACCGCTTTCAATGCCGAGGTTAGCTATGTCCACCACCCCCGCTCCTACCACGCCGAAGGTAGGGTTTGTCTCTCTCGGATGCCCGAAGGCATTGGTCGATTCCGAGCGCATCCTGACCCAGCTGCGCATGGAAGGCTATGAAGTCGTGCCAACCTACGAGGACGCCGACGTAGTGGTGGTCAACACCTGCGGCTTCATCGACAGCGCCAAGGCCGAGTCGCTGGAAGTGATCGGCGAAGCGATCAAGGAAAACGGCAAGGTCATCGTCACCGGCTGCATGGGTGTCGAGGAAGGCAGTATCCGTGACGTGCACCCAAGCGTGCTGTCGGTGACCGGCCCGCAGCAGTACGAGCAGGTAGTCAACGCCGTGCACGAAGTGGTGCCGCCGCGCCAGGACCATAACCCGCTGATCGACCTGGTGCCACCTCAAGGCGTCAAGCTGACCCCACGTCACTACGCCTACCTGAAGATTTCCGAAGGCTGCAATCACAGCTGCAGCTTCTGCATCATTCCATCGATGCGCGGCAAACTGGTCAGCCGTCCGGTAGGTGAAGTGCTGAGCGAGGCCGAGCGCCTGGTCAAGGCCGGCGTCAAGGAGATCCTGGTGATCTCCCAGGACACCAGCGCCTATGGCGTCGACGTCAAGTACAAGACCGACTTCTGGAACGGCCGCCCGGTCAAGACGCGCATGCTCGAGCTGTGCGAGGCCCTGAGCAGCCTGGGTGCCTGGGTGCGCCTGCACTACGTCTACCCCTACCCCAACGTCGACGACGTGATCCCGCTGATGGCGGCCGGCAAGATCCTGCCGTACCTGGACATCCCGTTCCAGCACGCCAGCCCGAAAGTGCTTAAGTCGATGAAGCGCCCAGCGTTCGAAGACCGCACCCTGGCGCGAATCAAGAACTGGCGCGAGCAGTGCCCTGAGCTGGTGATCCGTTCGACCTTCATCGTCGGCTTCCCAGGCGAAACCGAAGAAGACTTCCAATACCTGCTCGACTGGCTGACCGAAGCCCAGCTCGACCGCGTTGGTTGCTTCCAGTACTCCCCAGTCGAGGGCGCCCCGGCCAACGACCTGGGCCTGGACGAAGTGCCGGACGACATCAAGCAAGACCGCTGGGACCGTTTCATGGCCCATCAACAGGCGATCAGCGCCGCGCGCTTGCAGCTGCGCATCGGCAAAGAGATCGAAGTGCTGATCGATGAGGTCGAGGAACAAGGCTCGGTTGGCCGCAGCTTCTTCGATGCGCCCGAGATCGACGGCAGCGTGTTCATCGATGGCGACCATGGCTTCAAGCCCGGCGACAAGGTCCGTTGCCGCGTAGTCGATGCCGACGAATACGATATGTGGGCTGAGCCTGTCTGAGGCTTTTCCCCACCGCGAGCCCCGCCAACTGGCGAAATGCTGTTCACTTAAGGTTTTGGGACTGCTTTGCAGCCCTTCGCGGGCAAGCCCGTTCCCACAGGTAGAGCGCTTGATCAGAAGCAGCGCAATCACTGTAGGAGCGGGCTTGCCCGCGAAGGGCTGCGAAGCGGCCCCAAAGCAGACGACACATGTCTTGAGTGAGCAGCGTACGCCAACTGGCGGGGCTTTTTTTTGCATCTATGGTTCATGAGAGGGCCGCCAGGCTTGCCGCCTCCCGCAGAGGCGGCGATCGAGACAACGCACTCGGAGGATCACAGGGATGCGCTCGGCATTGACGCTGCAAACCCCGCATGTAAGCGACTACCCCGAGCTGGTTCGAGTCTGGGAAGCCTCGGTTCGCGCCACCCATGACTTCCTGCCCGATGCCTACATCCTGCTGCTGCGTGATCATGTCCTGCGTCAGTACCTGGATGCAGTAATGCTGATCTGCTGCAAGGACAACGCCCGGCGCATCCTTGGTTTTGCCGGGGTGGCCAACGGCCGCGTCGATATGCTCTTCGTCGCCCCCGAGCAGCGTGGCAAAGGGGTCGGCAAGCGTCTGCTGCACTACGCCATCGATGAGCTGAACGCCGAACGGCTGGACGTCAATGAGCAGAACCCGCAAGCGCTGGGCTTCTACCTGCATGAAGGCTTCGAAATTGTCGGACGCTCGGCTACCGATGGTCTTGGCCAGCCCTACCCTCTGCTGCATCTGCAATTACAGCCGCGCAAACGCGACCAACCCCGCTAGGAAACAGGGCAAATGGCACAGATTCCCAGCCCCAAGCACGTCTTGGCAGGTACAATGGCCGGTCTTTCCCTGCCTTTAGCGAATCGTCTCCATGTCTGAACCCGTGCGCCTGTCCAAACGCCTCATCGAGCAACTCGGCTGCTCCCGCCGCGAGGCCGAGCAGTACATCGAGGGCGGCTGGGTGACAGTCGATGGCGTGGTGGTCGAACAGCCCCAGTTCAAGATTGACGGCCAGCAGGTCGCCCTGCTCCCTGGCGCCCGCGCCGAGGCGCTGGAGCCGGTCACCCTGCTGATCAACCAGCCTGCCGGTATGGACGCTGAAAGCGCCCGCGCCAGCATTGGCATGGACAACCTCAGCCAAGCCCACAGCCAGGACGTGCGGCCGCTGCACGGCCACTTTGCCCGGCTGGCCTGTGTCGCGCCGCTGGAGCGCGGGGCGACTGGCCTGCAGCTGTTCACCCAGGACTGGCGGGTAACCGGCAAGATCGAACGAGACCTGCGCAAGCTGGAGCAGGAATACATCATCGAGGTACGTGGCCAGGCCACCCCGCAAGCGCTAGAGCGCCTGGCCCGGGGCATCACCCGCAATGACCGCGAACTGCCCAAGGCCAAGGCCAGTTGGCAGAACGAGACCCACCTGCGACTGGCCTTGAAGAACCCCCAGCCCGGCCAGATCAGCGAACTGTGTGCCAGCCTGCGGCTGGAGATCGTCAGCATGCGTCGGATCCGCCTGGGCGGTGTGTCGATGGGCAAGTTGCCCCTGGGCCAATGGCGCTACGTCGCCGTTACCGAACGTTTCTAAGCGATACCGCCGCGCAGCCTGTGCGTGGCATTGAACAGGATTTGCCGCAATGAACCACAACGACGTCCTGCGCAGCGTGCGCTACATGCTCAAGCTCAATGACCCGAAGATCGCCAAGATCATCGAGTTGTCTGGCTTGGCAGTGTCCACCGAAGCAGTCGCCAGCTACATGAAGAAGGAAGAAGAACCCGGCTTCGTGCGCTGCCCAGATGAGGTCATGGCGCACTTTCTCGATGGCCTGGTGATTCATCGCCGTGGCCGCGATGACAGCCGCGCGCCGCAGCCACTGGAGCTGCCGGTGACCAACAACACCATCCTCAAGAAGCTGCGGGTGGCGTTCGAGCTCAAGGAAGAAGACCTGCACGCCATTCTCAAGTCGGTCAATTTCCCGGTGACCAAGCCTGAGCTCAGCGCACTGTTTCGCAAGGTCGGCCATGAGAACTATCGCCCCTGCGGCGATCAGTTGCTGCGCAACTTCCTCAAGGGCCTGACCTTGCGCGTGCGCGGCTGAGTGGTCATGCAGCATACGGTCTCGCCCGTCGGCATCGTGCGCTCCTGCTTCAAAGAGAAGTTCGCCATCCCGCGCCAGCCACAGCTGGCCCCGGCTGCGCGTGGCGTGCTCGAGCTGTTGCCGCCGTTCGACCAGGGCGATGCCGTGGCGGGCCTGGAACAGGTCAGCCACGTCTGGCTGTTGTTCCTGTTCCATCAGGCCCTGGAAGACAAACCGCGGTTGAAGGTGCGTCCGCCGCGCCTGGGCGGCAACAAGAGCATGGGTGTGTTCGCCACTCGCGCCACCCATCGCCCCAATGGCATCGGTCAGTCGGTGGTCCGCCTTGAGGGTGTTGAGCCGGGGCGTTTGCTGCTGTCGGGGATCGATCTACTTGACGGCACCCCGGTACTGGATATCAAGCCGTACGTTCCCTACGCCGACAGCGTCAGCGGCGCCAGCAACCTGATGGCCGACGGCGCCCCTGTGGCGATTGCCGTGGACTGGACCGACAGCGCCCTGCTTCAGGCAGGCGAGCACGCCCAGCGCCTCGGCGAGCCGCTGGTGGAGCTGATCGAGCAGTGCCTGGCGCAGGATCCGCGTCCGGCCTATCAAGTGCCGCCGGTTGAGCGGGTGTATGGGGTCAAGTTCTGGGATGTGCAGGTGCGCTGGCATTATCCGCAGACCGATCGGATTCGGGTGCTGGAAGTAGCGCTCGACTGCTGATCCGCTGCCTGTACTGGCCTCATCGCGGGGCAAGCCCGCTCCCACGAGCGCTGCGACCAACGTGGGAGCGGGCTTGTCCCGCGATGAGGCCAGTACAGGCAGCACAATTAAGGCATAAAAAAACGCGAGCCAAGGCTCGCGTTTTCTTTTGCTGCTTTCGCCTTACTTCTCGACGAAAGCACGCTCGATCAGGTAGTCACCCGGCTCACGCATACGCGCCGAAATCTTCAGGCCGAAACTGTCGAGCACTTCGCTGGTTTCGTCGAGCATGCTCGGGCTGCCGCAGATCATGGCGCGGTCGTCTTGCGGGTTGATCGGTGGCAGGCCGATGTCGCTGAACAGCTTGCCGCTGCGCATCAGGTCGGTCAGACGGCCTTGGTTCTCGAACGGCTCACGGGTTACGGTCGGGTAGTAGATCAGCTTGTCACGCACCGCCTCACCGAAGAACTCGTTTTGCGGCAGGTGCTCGGTGATGAACTCGCGGTACGCCACTTCGTTGACGTAGCGTACGCCGTGAACCAGGATCACCTTTTCGAAACGCTCGTAGGTTTCTGGGTCCTGGATGACGCTCATGAACGGCGCCAGGCCAGTGCCGGTGCTCAGCAGGTACAGGTGCTTGCCCGGGTTCAGGTCATCGAGAACCAGGGTGCCGGTTGGCTTCTTGCTGATGATGATCTCGTCGCCTTCCTTCAGGTGCTGCAGCTGGGAGGTCAGCGGACCGTCTGGCACCTTGATGCTGAAGAATTCCAGATGCTCTTCCCAGTTCGGCGAAGCGATGGAGTAGGCGCGCATGAGCGGACGACCGGTCTCCTGCTGCAGGCCGATCATCACGAACTGACCGTTCTCGAAGCGCAGGCCCGGATCACGGGTGCACTTGAAGCTGAACAGGGTGTCGTTCCAGTGGTGAACACTGAGGACACGTTCGTGGTTCATGTTGCTCATCTAAGGTGACTCCTGAAGAAATACGCAGCGCGGACCAAGCGCACAGTTGCGCGATAGTTTAGGGGCAGCGACAATATCTGTTAAATGGATTATCAAGATATGTCTTATCGGTTATATAGATATGCGATTCACCTTACGCCAGCTTCAAGTGTTCGTCGCCGTGGCTCAGCACCAAAGCGTGTCCAAAGCCGCCGGGGTGCTGGCGTTGTCGCAATCGGCCGCTAGTACCTCGATTACTGAACTGGAGCGCCAGTCCAGCTGCCAGCTGTTCGACCGCGCCGGTAAACGCCTGAGCCTCAACGCCCTGGGCCATCAGTTGCTGCCCCAGGCCGTTGCCTTGCTCGACCAGGCCAAGGAGATCGAAGACCTGCTCAATGGCAAGTCCGGCTTCGGCTCACTCTCGGTCGGCGCCACCCTGACCATCGGCAACTACCTCGCTACCCTGCTGATCGGCAGCTTCATGCAGGTGCACCCAGAAAGCCAGGTCAAGCTGCATGTGCAGAACACTGCGCACATTGTGCAACAGGTAGCCCACTACGAAATTGATTTGGGTCTGATCGAAGGCGATTGCAACCATCCCGATCTTGAAGTGCAACCCTGGGTCGAGGACGAGCTGGTGGTGTTCTGTGCGCCGCAGCATCCCTTGGCCAAGCTCGGCCGGGCGGACATCGAAACGCTGTCCCAGGAAGCGTGGATCCTGCGCGAGCAGGGCTCCGGCACTCGCCTGACCTTCGACCAGGAAATGCGCCACCAGCGCGCCAACCTCAACATTCGCCTGGAGCTGGAGCACACCGAGGCGATCAAGCGCGCCGTTGAGTCGGGCCTGGGTATCGGTTGCATCTCGCGCCTGGCCCTACGCGATGCGTTTCGCCGCGGCAGCCTGGTGCCGGTGGAAACGCCCGAGTTAGACCTGTCGCGCCAGTTCTACTTCATCTGGCACAAGCAGAAGTACCAGACTTCCGCCATGCGCGAGTTCCTGGAACTGTGCCGCAGCTTCACCGCCGGGGTAAGGCGCAGTGACGAGATCGTATTGCCACCAATCGCCTAGAGCAGGATCACACCCCAGACCAGCGCCACCATGACCAGTGACACCAGCTGCGCAGCGCTACCCATGTCTTTGGCGTTCTTCGACAGTGGGTGGCGCTCCAGCGAGATGCGGTCGATAGCAGCCTCAACCGCCGAGTTGAACAACTCGACGACCAAGCCGAGCATGCACACGGCGATCATGATGGCTCGCTCGGCGCGGCTGACCGGCAGCCAGAACGCGGTCGGAATCAGCAGCACATTGAGCAGGACCAACTGGCGGAAAGCGGCTTCGCCCTTGAAGGCAGCGCGCAGGCCGTCCAGCGAGTAGCCGGCGGCGTTGAAGATACGTTTGAGGCCGGTCTGGCCCTTGAATGGCGACATGTGCGTCACTTCACCGATGAAAGGCCAGCAGGCTATAGGAATACGGGTCAAAAAAGCGTGAAGTTCACGCGCTTTAGCTGCTGGCAACTGATTCAAGCTGTTGCAAGAGCAGCGCGGCCTGGGTTCGGGTACGTACGCCGAGTTTGCGGAAGATCGCCGTCACGTGGGCCTTGATGGTCGCCTCCGAGACGCTCAGCTCATAGGCGATCTGCTTGTTCAGCAAACCTTCGCAGACCATGGTCAGCACGCGAAACTGCTGCGGAGTCAGGCTGGCCAGGCCCTCGCTGGCGGCCTTGGCTTCAGGCGAGACATCGACCTTGTCAAAGGCCTGCGGCGGCCACCACACCTCGCCGTCGAGTACCTTCTGCACGGCGTCCTGGATCACCTCCAGCGGGCTCGACTTGGGAATGAAGCCGCTGGCGCCGAACTCGCGCGACTTGACCACCACCGCGGCCTCTTCCTGGGCCGACACCATCACCACCGGAATCTGCGGGTACTGCCCGCGCAGCAGGACCAGCCCGGAGAATCCATAAGCCCCCGGCATGTTCAGGTCGAGCAGGACCAGGTCCCAGTCGGACTTTTCGGTCAGGCGGGTTTCCAGCTCGGCGATGCTCGCCACTTCTACCAGGCGTACATCCGGGCCAAGGCCGAGGGTAACGGCTTGGCGCAGGGCGCTGCGAAACAGCGGGTGGTCATCGGCAATCAGGATTTCGTAAGTGGCCATCGATCTGTTGATCCTGTTCTGTGCCAGGCGCGTGAGGGATAGGTGCGCCGCCTGACAGGCAACTCAAGGCGCGAACGGCAGGGCCGCCGGCCGGTAAGGCACGGCGAAGTCCGGGGTAACAGCAGCTTCGTCGTGCCCGAAACGGCGCCAAGAATGCCGAGCACGGTCCGGGTGGTCAAGCCCGCCGTACCCGCCCACCCTGGCTGCCAGCGTGGTCATTATGAACCAATATGCCATCCCTGCCCCTTGGACTATAGGAAGGTATGCAAACGTTGATGAGGGTCATCCTGCATGTCCAGCGGCAAATGGCGCTTGGCACTCAAGTAATGCAGGCTGAACACATCCAGGTAAGCATCCAGGGCTTGCGAGGCCTGACCATCACCTGCCAGATCCAGGCACATCGCCGCTACCTCCGCGGTGCAGAAGTGATCATCGCGCTTGGAGCGGCGCAGGCGGTAGCGCGACATCTGCTCGGCCTCAAGGCTGAGGACGGGGAAGCGATCCAGGTAGGGGCTTTTGCGAAACATCTTGCGCGCCTCGGTCCAGGTCGCGTCGAGCAAGATGAACAGCGGCCGCTTGCCCGGCGCCAGGCTGACTTCACTGACCACGCGCTCCTGGGCGACGAACTCGCCAGGGAAGACGATATAGGGCTGCCATTGCGGCTGATCGAGCAGCGCCAGCAAGCCTGGGTCGACCGCCGTGCGCTGCCAGCCGAACGCCGAGGTGTCTTCGACCAGATCGGCAATCAGCCAACCGGTGTTGGTCGGTTTCAGTGGCTCGGTGTCATGCATCAGCAGGCATACGCCAGCATTGGCATTGACCTTGGGCTTCAAGGCGCACAGGCAATGGCTGGCGATCACTCGGCAATCGTTGCAGCGTACCGCTCGCGAACCACGCGCAACGAAGGGTTTGATGCTGCGCGCCAGACGCTCGGCGCGCAGGCGCGCGACCGCGTGACTCATGACGGCAAGCCTGGGGACAGGGAAGGAATGGGCACTTCGACAACTCGGGGCGAATAAAGCGACAGTCTACCAGAGCGCAGGTCATTTGCCGTGCAGGTGTGCCAGCGGCTCCCTTATAATTGACGCTTTGGCGGCCTGGATTAACCCCGCGCAGGCGAGGTTTGATGGAACGCCGCCCGCCGGCGCAGGTCAAAGCGCCAGTCATCGAACCAGGAGAGATTCATGCTGCGTCTTATCGTCCCGACCCTGAGCCTTCTGCTCACCCTGCCCCTGGCGGCCCAGGCGGCTTCCAAGCAGGACTACGAGCTGAACCAGTTGCTGCAGAAGGTCGCCAAGGAAAGCAGCGTTGGCACCCCGCGTGCGATCAACGAAGACATCCTCGATCAGGGCTACACCGTTGAAGGCAAGGCGCTGATCAATCACCTGAGCGTGCGTCAGGAACATGCCGAGCGTATGCAGTCCAACCCGCAACAGGTGCGCAGCCAGCTCGGCGACAGCGTGTGCAGGAACAACGGCTATCGCAACCTGCTGTCCAAAGGCGCGGTGCTGGTCTATCGCTTTACCGTGTACAAGAGCAATAGCCCGGTCATGGATCAAGCGTTCGATGCCGCCAGTTGCGCGGCTGGCAGCAAAAAGAAGTGATCCAGGCCATCTGATCGCTTCACTTGGCGCGCCGCTGCTCTTCCTCGGCGCGCAACTCAGCCAACAATGCCTGCAGGTAGCGCGAATGTACTTCGCCGCTACCCAACCTGCGCCGGCATTCTGCTTCAAGGCTCAGGTGATGAGCCCGGGCCGCGTTCTCCAGCAGCTTGTACAACTGCTGATCCACTTCGATGACCAAACGATGCATGTGGCCACCTCCCGCATCGAGCCCTCTGCCCCCAGTTAACCAAAGCCGCACAGCGGTTGGAGGCCATCCGACCAGCGGCGATCAGCCAACCATTGCGGCACGATCATGCGCCAGCGTCTAGATTGATAACCAACACCTGCGAATTTCCGGCGAGCATGGCCGGGCACGCGGCGTTGCGTTACTTGCAGTACAACAACGAGATGGACTTACCACCACTGCATCATGGCCTTGAAGGCCTACTGCAACGCTCGGGGGGCACACTCGAGCCACAGCAGCCAGCGACACACGCAGTGTCGCGGCCGGGCATCACCATCGGCCCGGTCAGAGGTTTTGCTGCAGAAGGAGACGTTGAATGCCTTACCAACCCAATGAGCTTCTGTTCAAACACTTCAGGGACAACGGGATCGACCTGAGCAAGATCGACGAGCAACTGCAACTGGTTGCACCTACCAGCGCCAACCTGCCGCTGTACCGCGACATGATGCTGACCATCCTGCGCATGGCCCATGACGACAGCAATCGCTGGAACGCCAAGATCACCCTGCAGGCCCTGCGCGAGCTGGATCATTCTTTCCGCATCCTCGAACGCTACCGCGGGCGGCGCAAAGTCACAGTGTTCGGCTCTGCCCGTACCCCTATTGAACATCCGATGTACGCCTTGGCACGCGAGCTGGGGGCAACCTTGGCCCGTTCGGATTTGATGGTGATTACCGGTGCCGGCGGCGGCATCATGGCCGCCGCCCACGAGGGGGCTGGCAGCGAGCACAGTCTGGGGTTCAACATCACCCTGCCCTTCGAGCAACACGCCAACCCGACGGTGGATGGCACCGACAAGCTGCTGCCGTTCCACTTCTTCTTTATCCGCAAGTTGTTCTTCGTCAAAGAGGCCGATGGCTTGGTACTGTGTCCGGGCGGCTTCGGTACGCTCGATGAGGCGCTGGAAGTGCTGACCCTGATTCAGACCGGCAAGAGCCCGCTGGTGCCAGTGGTATTGCTCGATTCCCCTGGTGGCAGCTTCTGGCAAGACTGTCTGAACTTCATCAGCCGACAACTGGAGGAGAACCGCTACATCCTTCCCACCGACCTCAAGCTGGTGCGCCTGGTGCACAGTGCCGATGAGGCAGTGGAAGAGATCAACCAGTTCTACAGCAACTATCACTCAAGCCGCTGGCTGAAAAATCAGTTCGTGGTCCGCATGCACCATCCGCTCAGCGAAGCGGCGCTGTACGACATTCAGGAGGGATTCGCTGACCTGCGCCTGAGTGGCAAATACCACCAACAGCCAGATACCAACGTGGAACATGAGGTGGGCAACTACAGCCATTTGACTCGGCTCACGTTCGCCTTCAACGGCCGTGATCAAGGTCGCCTACGGGAGCTGGTGGACTTCATCAACCTGCCAGAGAACTGGGCCAAACCGCAGCCGATGCATACCACCCAGAGGGCGCGGGAAGCGCTTAAAGTCAGCCAAGCAGCAAACTAGTAGTCATCCAAATCTCGGCCGCTCAACAGGCGGCCGATCATCTCCATGGAAAACCCACGGTAGGCGAGAAAGCGTGTCTGCTGGGCACGACTGCGCGGATCGACGGGACGCTGCCCGGCAAACTTGCGCTGCCAGACATCCTGCAAGCGGGCCGCCCAGTCCACTCCGCTTTCGCGCAGGGCCTGTTCAACATCGCCTCGATCCAGACCACGCTGGCCAAGCTCCTCACGAATACGTGCGGGGCCATAACCGGCGTTGGAGCGATAGGAAATGAAACTCTCGAGATAACGGGCTTCACTGAGCAGCCCTTCTTCGGCGAGCCGATCGAGCGCGGGCTCGATCAACTCATCCGAAGCGCCGCGCTGACGCAGTTTGCGCGTCAGTTCGACCCGACCATGCTCGCGACGTGCGAGCAGGTCCATGGCTGTCCGTCGGACGGCGACGGGGGTGTCGAGTACGACGGACATAGCGGTAGATCAATAACCCGCTTCGGCGTCAGCCAGGTCATCCGCACCGGCATCAGCGGCAGCAGCCTTGCCTGCAGCGGCAACGGCACCGACGTTGAGCAGCTTGTCGCGGATCTGCTTCTCGAGTTCGGCACCGATGGCCGGGTTCTCTTGCAGGTACTTGGCCGCGTTCGCCTTGCCTTGGCCAATCTTGTTGCCTTGGTAGCTGTACCAGGCGCCAGATTTCTCCACGAAGCCGTGAGCAACACCCAGGTCGATGATCTCGCCGTTGCGGTAGATGCCCTTGCCGTAGAGGATCTGGAATTCAGCTTGGCGGAATGGCGGCGAGACCTTGTTCTTGACGATCTTCACGCGGGTTTCGCTACCCACGACTTCATCGCCTTCCTTGACGGCGCCGGTACGACGGATGTCCAGGCGCACCGAGGCGTAGAACTTCAGGGCGTTACCACCGGTGGTGGTTTCCGGGCTGCCGAACATCACGCCGATCTTCATACGGATCTGGTTGATGAAGATGACCAAGCAGTTGGCGTTCTTGATGTTACCGGTGATTTTACGCAGCGCCTGGGACATCAGACGGGCCTGCAGGCCCACGTGCATGTCACCCATTTCGCCTTCGATCTCGGCCTTGGGTACCAGGGCTGCCACGGAGTCGACGATGATCACGTCAACCGCGTTGGAGCGCACCAGCATGTCGGTGATTTCCAGGGCTTGCTCGCCGGTGTCCGGCTGCGAGACCAGCAGGTCGTCGACATTGACGCCCAGCTTGCCGGCGTATTCAGGATCGAGGGCATGCTCGGCGTCGACGAAGGCACAAGTAGCGCCATTTTTCTGGGCTTCGGCGATCACCGACAAGGTCAGCGTGGTTTTACCCGAAGACTCCGGGCCGTAGATCTCGACGATACGGCCTTTTGGCAGACCACCAATGCCCAGAGCGATGTCCAGCCCCAGCGAGCCAGTGGAGATAGCCGGGATACCGGTACGCTCCTGATCGCCCATGCGCATGACTGCGCCTTTGCCGAATTGGCGTTCGATTTGACCCAGGGCCGCAGCCAAGGCGCGCTTCTTGTTGTCGTCCATTGAAATCCTCACGTGATCGACTGGCCCTGTATGGCCGGAATAACTGTATAAGTAGCCAGTATTATTCCACAGGGATGCATTTCCGCAAACCCCTGTTGTCGAATTACTCGGCACCAAGCTGTAACAAGCCGTCTAACGCGGCGATCACCGTTTGTCGGCGCACCGCTTCGCGGTCGCCGTCGAAGTGGCGGCGCTCGCTGCATACACGGCTGCCGTCGGCCCAGGCCAACCACACGGTGCCTACCGGTTTGGCCGGGGAGCCGCCGTCGGGCCCGGCCACACCGCTGACCGCCACGGCAAAGCGTGCCCCGCTGGCGGCCTGGGCGCCACGCACCATGGCCTCGACCACTTCCTGACTGACCGCCCCAACCTGGCCGAACAACGCCTCGGGCACGCCCAGCTGGCGGGTTTTCTGTCGATTGGAATAGGTCACATAACCTGCTTCGAACCAGGCCGAACTGCCGGAGACACGCGTGATGGCCTCGGCGATGCCACCGCCCGTGCACGACTCAGCCGTGCTCACCTGGGCATTGAAGCGGCGCATGTGCTCGCCAAGACGGGCGGAAAGAACAGTGATCGGGTCCATGACGAGCTCCTGGGAAGATTGGCCACTACCCTAGCAGAGAGTTTCCGGGCTGGTTACTGCCAGGTCTTGCCCACACGCTGCGCCAGCCAGCGGGGCCGGAAAATGAATGAAACGCAGGTAACTGATTAACCCCGCGCAGCCAGGCGAACAGTCACTAGGGCGCGCCATGGTATCGCCCGCCGAGGCCTTGTCAATTGACGCGCAAGGATCATGCCCCCAGGCGCGTAATAATGCTCGACGCGCAAGACTGATCAGTGCTGCAAGCCCCGAATGTAGTCCTGACAGGCGCGCAGGGCGATCAGTCCGCGATCGCCGTCGTCGCTGATGGCGATAATTCGTCGAGCATGCGCCGGGTCAAGTCGGGCGCGTACGGGGCCATGATCCATGCCGCCGGGGGCGGCGGTGGCAGGCACGCCGGCAGAGGCGGCGTCGCGCTCGACCAGGACCGACAAGCGCAGATCGGCAGTAGCAAGGCGATCACGCAGGCGTGCTTGAGTCTGTTGCACATCGGCAAGCTCCTGGAAATGTCTCGATTCATTGTCATGCAGGCGTTGTTCAAGCCCCAGGCGCTGGTCACGCTCGGCCAGTAACTGGCGATTGACCAGCAGCGCCTGCTCGCGCAGCTGCTGCTCATGCCGCTGGGCCTGCTGCGCCAGTTGCCCGCCATAACGCCAGGCCTGGACTTGCCAGGCCAGCGTCACACAGAACACAACCAGCAGCGCGTACAGCCCGAACTGCACACGGTTCAACACAGCACCTCGCGGGCACGCGCCCATAGCTTGAGGCGGTCATCCAGGCCATTGAGGCCGCCGTTGATGTGGCGGGTAATGCGGTTGAATTCACTTCGATCAGCCAGCGCATTGAGCCCGCGTGAATGCCAGAACCAGGCCGCCGACTCACAGGCCCAGCGTGGCTGCTCGAGCATCTGCGGTTGTGCCAGCAAGCGCTCGTCGCCGAACAGGGCTCGGCTGCAGGCTTGGTAATTGTTGCGCCCGGTGACCTGGATCAGGCCACGGCCGCAATACAGCTGGCCATCGCCATCGGCTTGGGGCGTATTGCCCAGGCGCAGGGCCAGGCTGCCGGTGTCATAGCGTGCCAGATAGCGATCGCTCCCCAGCTCTTTTACGTAACGCAGCTGGCCGGACTCATGGCCAACCTGGGCGAGAAACGCGGCAATTCGCTTGGGATGATTGATCTCCCAACGGGCCATGGCCTCGTTGAGTGGTGCGAGAAACGCGCCGGCTCGTTGGCCGGCGAGAGGATAAATCTGCTTGAGTTGGCTCTCCGTGAGCATGGGGTACCTCCTGGTTTAGTTCGAACTCCAGTTGAAGCCTAGAGCCTTCATGTGACCCTAAGTGCTCGACAATAGAGAGCAGTGGCTTCTTCGGGCACAGGGAAACCCGTACTGGGGATAAATGATGAGAACCACTTAACCTAAAACGAAAAAGCCCAGACGAGGCCTGGGCAAAAGTTGCGACTTTAACTTTCAGCCGCCTTAACTGCATTATCCGATGTAAGAACCTGAACTTAGCACGCATTATTCCTACATCACGCGCAGAAATCACCTACAAACAACAACTCAACACCAAAAATATGCAAGCCGCAACTCATTAACTATCGGCCTCTAGAGCGCCATGCGACCAGGGCAGCAAAAACAAAGCAGGGTATTGCCACGACAATACAGAAAATCGCTAATCGTGTAGACTGCTCATTGTACAAGGTAACGATTTGACGATTCATTCGATCATCGAACAAGATTCGCCCTTGCTGGGTAGCCATTTGGCGAATTGTAACACCCTGCTCTGTGTCTTCTACGGTCAGCCTTACTTTGTAACCTATTCGCAGCCCCAATTGATCGAAGGCGTCTTTGTACGCAAACATGGCCTTACCGTACAGCACACCTTGTAGCCTGTAGGACACGCCAAACTGCAACAGCGACTTATCAACTCTCCATTCATCAGCGTATCCACTAACCCATCCATCCAAAGTAATCTGACTAAGGGGATCTGGCGCTATGTAAGTTTTTTTGTCGTAGCAATAAAATGTAGCAAAGACCATCATCGTCACACCTACACATAGCAGGTAGACTATCTGCATTCGTGTCGTCTTCGGCGGGGGATTTTCGCAGGAATACTCCATTGGCTTACTTTAAGCTTCCGTAAAATTAATGTGTCCTTAGCATGAAGAAATCAGTGATAGCGATCAATACCCCCAAAGCTCCATTGCAAGCCAGGATGTTCGAAGGGTCCGATATCTATGTTCCAGCCACGAGAAATGGGGAGAGGAAAAATCATCGGAAGCGAATCAACCTCGACATAACCTGCGCCGCCACTACTAGCACGCGTGTCTACGTAGTGAACAACCTCATCGCTGGCAAGCACTACAGCCTTGCTAACAGGGTTCCAACGAGTGACTGCGATACGGCTCTTGTATTTGGCTTTAATCTGCGCCAACGAGACGAGCTTCAGGTCAGGCGCGATCCAATACTGCGGGTAGACCGCATTTGAATTGGCCCTCAGGTGCTTCTCCCAAACCGGCTTCACCAAGGACTGATACACATTACGTGCAACGTCAGATGTAATAATTCCCGCAACCCCAGCGCCTACACCTATAGCGGTTAAGGGCACAGACAAGCTCGAAGCTCCGGCGAGAATGGTTACACTGCCCAACACCCCAGCTACATTTCCTACCAAGCTGATAACATCCCCCACTTGGAAAGTGCCATGATTACGGTACTCTGCGGTAATTTTCAGAAAGACCGTAGTGCCCGCCAGCAGATTGGTTTTAATGTTGAGAAAGGGCGTGAATCCTGCGGTCAATTTGACGATCGAAGTCACTCCCGCCACTGCGGCGCCAGCCTGTGCAGCCTGATTGACCAAAGCAAAGCCACGTTTATCACTATTGTACTGGTCAACCAGCGACGTCCCCGCGACGCCAACACCAATGGGTTTATCGACATACCCAAGGATGATTTCCACTTTCTTTCCCATGCCCTATCGCTCCTTGATAATGGTCTTGAACGCCACACTCATGCGCAGCCGGTTACAGCTTGCCGCTGGCGCCCTAGCAGCGTGCGGTACTTCACCATTCATGACGACAACGCGCCTTGGCTTGGGCTGAACCGTCATGACGATGCTGTCCTTGTCATCGTCGTAGAACACTAGCTCGCCACCCCAGCAGCTTGCCCAGTGGTCATTACAAAATACGATGACGCTTTGTCCCGGCTCCTCGGGAGTGTTGTCCCGGTGAATTGGTCCGTCCTGCGCACTGGTCTGACCATTGGCATAGACACCTAAAAGAGTAGCGTTGGGCATATGCGCCGCTTTGATACGCGCCCAGAAGTCGGCAAGAAAACCCCAGCCGGGCCGCTCGCGTAACTCCTGCTCACAATCCTCCAGTTCGTTTCGCCGTGAGCCTGCAATGAAACTGTGCCAGGAGGGCCGCTCAAGTGGTCCATACGGATAGGGCCAGCCATAGCGCCAGATAGACTCACTCAGTTTTTGATGGAGCTGGGCGTGATCTTCTGCACTAATACCTTCATCGATCACGCAGATATCCCTATAAGCAATTACACCACTCATTCTTCGACTCTCCTTTGTCGTCAGATTCCTGGTACGGGATCTGACAATAGAGAGCATTGCTTTCAAGGGGCATAGGGAAACCTCACCAGAAGTTGGGTGTTCCTTCCCTATGCCTGGATAAAATCAGCATGCTCAGGTGCCCTACCCTTGGCCTGCGCCTTGCCCGCCTTGCCACCATTGCACTGCACCGTGGTGCGCCAGCCGGAGCTGGTGAACACCTGCTCCACCGACTCGATCAGGTACAGGCCATCTAGCCCGGCGATAAAGCCCGTGGCCTCGATACTGCGCTCGGCAAACAAGTCGGTGCGCCCGGGCATGTCCAGACGCACGCTGGCAGTGGCGCGATTGAAGCTGGCCAGGCGTGCCTTGGCGGCCTGCTCGGCAGCGTTGCGGTTGGGGTAGACATGGCGATCGGTGTGCACCGGCTGATCACCCGGCGGCACCTCGCTGTTGTTCAGCTCGACCACTTGCAGGGCGCCGCTGGCACTGTCCTGGTGACGCGTACGCACCGCTTTGTGGGCGTGTTTGTTATCCAGCCTGAACTGCCACTGGCTGACCGCGCTGCGTTCAAGGGTAACCACCCCCAGTGGCTTGCCACTGGCGCTCTGCCCGGCTTGGCGGGGAAGCACCAGCAGTTGGCCGTTGGCAAGCTTGGCGGTGCAGTCGTACAGCCGTGCCAGGCGGGTGATGAAATTGAGATCCGACTCACTGTATTGATCGACCCGGTCGACGTGGCTGAGCACCGGGCACACGGCCTGCCAGCCGTTGCGCGCGGCGATCTGGGCGACGATCTGTTGCACTGAGACGAACTCCCAGCTGCCGCTGCGAATGGTCTTGCCGCTGCCGCACAGGTCACTGGCCTTGCCACGGATCACCAGGCTGTCGGGCGGGCCGGACAGCTCTACCTCGTCGACCGTATAGCGGCCCAGGCGAGTCAGTGGCTGTCCGGCGTACCCCAACTGCACCTCGATCGAGGCCCCCCGCGCAGGCAGGGCCACGGCGCCATCACGGGCATCGATGCGCAACTCGAAATCATCCGACTCCATGCCCGGTTTATCCGTGGTGCGCAGCAGGAGCAGGCGATCGTTGATCAGTGCGGTGATGTCGTGACCGTCGGCGACGATGCGAAAGATCGGTTGCATGGCAAGACTCCTCTATCAGTCCCACAGCAGCAGCGTGCCGCTGGTTTGCGCCGCCAGGGCTGGCAGCCGGATGAGCACACCGGCGCGAAACGGTTGGGCCTCGTCTGCCAGGCCTTGATTGGCGGCCAGCACGGCCTCCAGCGTGCCATTGAGATGGCCGTAGTAGTGGTGGCAGAGGCTATCGAGCAGATCGCCCTCAGACGTCATGCAGGTCTTGGCCATAGCTGACGAACTCCAGTGAGAATCCTTGTTTGCGTGGAATACCGCCGGCCAGCAAGCTGGCCTGGTCTTCCTCGATACTGGTCAAGCACCAGGTGCCAAGCACCTCGCCGTAGCCGGTGATCAACGACAGCGGCAGCAACTGGCGGCCAATACCGCGCAAGGTCTGCAGCTGGCCCAGGCCACCTTTGAAACCAGGGAAGATCGCACCACGAATGCTGATGGTCTCCTCGCCGCGGCTGACCGCCTGCTGCGCGTTGTCGCGGCTCAGGCGCTCCTGGCCGGCCCAGCGAAAACGCGTCTGCCGGCGTAGTTGATCGAACGCGGCGGTATCGAGGTTGAAGTAGTACGGTGCAGCGCCAGGCTTGAGTGGTTGCAGCACCAGCAGGTGGGGAAACGGTTTGATCGCCTGCGCCGCGGGTGTGGTGTCAGGCGCAAAGCCCAAGGTCGACAGCGCGTCACTGACCGTCCTACGCACCTCGCCCACCACCCGACGAATCGCCGCTCCCGCCTTGCCCGCATGTTCGGCAAAGCTATCGATGCGCTCGCGCACTTGGCGTACCACGGCGAGCGTCTGGTCATATTTGCCAATCGCCTTGTCGACCCTGGCCTGGGCTGCGGAGATCGCACGCAGGGTGCGCTGCAGCCGCAGTCCAATCGCCGGCCCGACCACCGGCAGGCCTTCAAGATCGGAGGCCGCACTCTGCACGTGATCGATTGCCTGGTTGAGCGGGTCAAGCATGGCATCGGCACGCTGGCGCCCGGCCTCCCCGGCCTTGACCAAGGCATGCAGCCCGGCTTGTAGCTGTTGCAGGTAAGTCATGAAGCGTCCTCAGGCAACGTGGGGGGTGTCGGCCAACTGCACTGACTGCGCCCGGTCCATCAACTCGCTCAGGGTGCGCCGGGCAATTGCCTCCATTTGCTGCAGCACCGAGGGGTCATCGAGGGTGGTGTTCAACGTCAGGGGCATGTTGGCAGTGAAGGTGAACTGCTGATTGATCGGCGGGCGGGGGCTGGTTGCTGGAGTCGGCACTGTCGTAGCGGGTATCGATGGCTGCTCAATGGCGGTATCCAGCCTGCGCGCCGCCTCACCCACGGAGGTAGGTGCCTTGCGCTGCTCGCTGACAGGGGCTGGTGGATTTTGGCTGGAACCCATGGACAGGGTTCTGGCCAGCCAGCCGCCGACGCTTTCTCCGCCCATGCTGCCCAGTGCCCCACCGATCAGGCCTCCGATCGCCGTACCAATGACGGGCACTACCGAGCCGATGGCAGCGCCGGCTGCGGCGCCGGCCAGGGTGCCGCCCAGCCCACCCACGGCAGTGCCGTAACCTTCGAGCTTTTCTTGCGAGCTGCCTTCACTGCTGAAGGTTTGGGCAATCTGCAGACCGGCATCCACCAGGGCGCCACCTGGGACACGCTTGAGCAATCCTTTTGCCAAGGGGCGCGCGCCACTGACCGCCTTGAACATCGATGGCTGGCCTGGCACAGGAGACTGGCTGCCTGCACCAGGGATTCTGGGCACATGGGTTTGTTGCATAGATTGCGCCGGGATGATGTCGCCAGCGGCAGTATCGCTGCCCATCTGCGCAAGCCGGTTTGGCGCAGCAGAGCCAAGCCGTGGGCTGCTTGAAGCGTTGTTTCGGTTAGCCTCACCGGTAGGGGTAGCATCTGCGAAGACGCTTACTGGCGGTTGCGCAAGCGCGTTGATCGAAGTGGAGT
Source organism: Pseudomonas sp. BT-42-2 (assembly GCF_025847435.2). Taxonomy (NCBI): domain Bacteria; kingdom Pseudomonadati; phylum Pseudomonadota; class Gammaproteobacteria; order Pseudomonadales; family Pseudomonadaceae; genus Pseudomonas; species Pseudomonas sp. BT-42-2. The sequence continues at coordinate 94,993 of NZ_JAOYTM010000014.1, read as the reverse complement.
TCTGCGCCCGTTCCTGCTCTTGGCCGCCCTCCTGGTCTTCGATTTCTTCCTCCTCCTCCTCTTCTTCTATTGCCGGTCCGGGTGTGTCCGTTTGCTGTCCTTCAGCAACCCGGGAAAGTGATGTCGGCACTTTTCCTGGGCCTTGCGCTGGATCAGGCGAATCCTTGCCAGCAAAAAATTCGTAGAGACTCTCACCGGCCATGCCACCGAGCTTCTCCCCGACGTAGCCGCCGACCAACTCGCCGATGTCGTCAGCCTTTTTCTTGCCGATCACGCCACCCAGTGCGGCCCCTAGCAGGCTGCCGCCCAACTCACCCAGGGCGCCGCCAATCCCCTTGACAGTCTCTTTGCCGTTTTCAGCAGAGGCCAACGAGTCAACGACTTTCAAGCTTGCTGAAGCCGCAGCCATATTGCGCCTGCTTTTTACCGCTTCTGTCGCTCGCTGCTTTTGCTCAGGTGAAAGCTTCTGCTTCGCTTGGTACCCAGCCCAAGCGGTAGCAAACACAGCGCTCCTGACAGCGAACAATCTCGATTCGGCCTTAAAGGCCTCAAAACTCACTTCCACCTGGGGCAACTCCGAGCGCTTGGTAGGCTTCGCAGTGCCCTCGTTCGGTGCAGCGTCGGATACATCCGTTGCAGCATGTGCTGCCTTGGCCTGGGTCGCTACAGGTAGCGGCATGGGGATCTGCCACGGGCCAGGCGCAATCAGCGCCTGGCGTGCCAAGATCTGGTAGCGGCGCTGCAAGCGCTCGACGGCAGCGGCCTCACGCTCGAGCCTGTCGATCTGCGCCTCGTGCGTTTGTGCCTGGTCAATCGCCAGCGCACCCTCCACTTGACCGGTCTTGTCCAGTTCAAGCCCCAGGCGAAACACCTCTGAGCTGATTCGCCCTAGGCGGATGCTATCCGCTTGCTTGCGCAGCGGCGCCAGCCGTTGGCGCAGCAGGTCAAAGGTGATGCCCAACGTCTGAGCAAGCGTGACGGCGGTGCCGAGCGCGGATACTTGTGTATCGGCCATCCGTTCCTCCTTTTACTCCGAAAGCCACCAGACCATGTCGCTGTGCGACATGGTCATGATTTCGCTCGCGGAAAAGTTCAGCTCCTTGGCCAGCCGCTTGGCAGCGGCTTTCTGCCGGGCCGGGTCAAAGCTCGTCGTCCTGCACCAGGCGAAAGTAGCCGCTCTGCAAGCGGCTGTAGTCTTTCAGGGCCAGGCCTTCGAGGTCCTTGACGCCGACCTCGGCCAGCGAGGCGAACAGGTTCAGTTCACGCTGCTCGTCATCGCCCGCGCCACCCGCTTGGGCATTGCGGATGTCACGCACAGTCGGCGCACGCAGCGACAGGCTGTCGACCTGTACGCCGTTGGCTTCGCTGGCACGAGACAAGCGCACCGTCACCCGCTCAGCGTTCAGGGTCAGCCATTGCGGAAGCTTTTTCGCTTGAGCCATGTCGGTTCTCCTTACAGGCCAAGGGCTGCACGTTGCGCGGCCAGTTGGTCGACGCCGTCGATCACGCGCTTCATGCCCAGGGCATCGATCTCGTAGACCAGGCGGCCATCGACTTCGAGTTTGTAGTAGGTGACGGCGACGCTGTGCTTGATCTCGGCCTTGTCGCCAGATTTCCAGTCGCCCATGTCGACTTCCTTGAGCGCGCCACGCAGGGTGACCACCACTGGATTGATCTTGCCCTTGAGGCCCTTGAAGGCGCCGCGGAAGGTGCCGTTGAAGGCACTGGCATCCGCCAGGCCGAAGAACTTCAGGGCTTCACGGCGCACACCGGTCGTGGTGAACGCGGCTTCCTGTTTCTCCATGCCCTGGTCCATCTCGACCGGCATGTCCATGCCGCCGGGGCGATGCTCTTCCATCTTCAGGGTGAGTTTGGGCAGGGTCAGGCTGGGTACATCGCCCTGGAAGCTGACGCCGTCGACGAACAGGTTCAGGTTGGCCAGGGTTTCGGGAATCATTGCCATGTAGATGCGCTCCTTAAGCGGCGGAATCGAGGACTTCGGTCAGCCACTGGTTGGTGACTTCGACGCGGAAATTGGGGTTTTCGGCAGGCGGGACATCGGTGAAGCGGATGTTCCAGTACACCTTGCCCTGCTCCAGTTGGCTGGCGGTGTTCAGTTCAGGGTCGGCGTAGACCTCGAAATTGATGATCGCGCCCTGGTTCTTCAGGTCGCGCATGAAAGCCTGCAGGCCCTCGGTGACGTCCTTGACGTAGGTGGCGGTGATCGCCCGGTCGACTGCCCATTTGTGGCCGTAGAGAATCGCGTCCATGACGATGTCCATGGTCCGCACACGAGTGACGAAGGCCCATTTCGGGTCGCTGGACAGGGTGCGGTTACCCCACAGGCGGAAACCGTCGTCGCGAATGATGGTGGCGATGTTGGCGTTGTTCAGCAGGTTGGCGCGGCAGCTGTCGTCGCCATCGAGGAACTCCACCGGACGGCGGGTACCCGTGATACCGACGAACTCCTTGTTCGACGGCGAGGCCCAGAAGCCGTATTCGCTGTCAGTCCAGGCGAACAGGCCGGCGACCCAGGCCGAACCTGGTGCATCGACGGTGGCCTCGGCGTCGTTGTCCCAGTAACGCACGCCTGGGTCGACCAAAAAGGCTCGCTTGGCGCCAAAGTTGCCAGCGTAGGCGATGGCCGCCTCGTCGGTGGTGTTCGGCCCATCGATGATGGCGATGGCGCGCAGTTTGTCGGCCAGAGCGACCAGCGCGGTGCCAACGGCCTCGACGGCACTGTGCTGGGGCGCCACCAGCAGGCGTGGCTGGGCGTTGAAGCGGCTTTTGCCGTCGAGTAGCGCTTGCAGGCCGGTGCGTTTGCCGTCCGCTTGAACCGCGCCGATGATGGCTGCGGTCTGCTCGGCGGCGTCTTCGACCTTGGCTACGCCACAGGCGACGATGACGGCCTTGGCGCGGCTGTAGATTGCCTGGCAGGCCTTGGTGATCGCGGCGTCCTGGCCGAACGCCGCGACCGCTTCGCGTTCACTGGTGATCAGCACCAGCTCGTTGGCTTTGGCACTGATGCCAGCGCCTTCGCTGAAGGTGTCGACCAGGCCGATGATCGACGAAGAAGGCAGCGCAATGCTGCGCGCGCCGGTATCGACATTAGTAACGGTGACGCCGTGGAAGAATCCACTCATGTGTTAGTACTCCAGATATGAAAAGACCCCGCGATGCGGGGTCTGGATGGGGTGCAGAAAAACGAACCTTCTACTCAGGCAGGAGGTTATTGAGGTGGGTTGGTGGTGGAGGCAATCGCCTGGTCAGGACTGACCGGCCAGCGAATGGCCAAGGGGTAATCGGCTTGCTGGTTCACTCGGTTGAGCTCGATGCGATAGCGCTTCCAGGCAAGCAGTGCGGCAAGCTCCTGCTCACTCGCTTCGCCAACATCGGCGGCATCTTCCAGTGGCACGATACGGATCGCTGCCTCAGCCAGCTTGCTGTCGCGCAAAGCCAGCGCCAGGGCCACGGCCTTGTCACGCTGTGCATCGACATCGGCCATCCAGGCACTGCCATTCCAAGTGTGCAGCGGGCCTGGGAAGGGCTCGCGGGTCAGCGTGTCTGGCAGCGGTCCCAACAGCAGATTCTCCTGGGCATCGCCAGTTGCAGTGCTATAGACGGTGCCACGATTGTCTTGAACCAACTCCCAGGTGTCTGTTTGCCTGTTGCGCACTATCGCAAAGCCGGGGCTGGAGGCTGGCGGGGAGTCGGCGAAGGCGAGTGCGGGCACCAGCCAGTTGCCCTCCTCCAGCGGATCGGGATCAGCCAGGCCTTGGCCAATGTACTCCAGGGTTTCAGGATGAGCGTTATAGGTCGTAGGTGCGTCCATGTTTACCTCGTCAGTATTTGATGCATGCGAGCAGCGCGATGTTGCGCGGACGTGCTTCATTGCCACCGCTAGCACCGATCGTCACCACGTGGCTGTGGTCACCGGCGCTGGCAGCGGTGCCGGAAATAGTGTGGGTATGGGCACCGGCCGGGTTGGTGGCTGCAGTCGTGCCGTTCTGCAAGTTGGCGGTGGTGAAGTTGGGCGAGCCACCACCGACGTTGTTGTTCTGCGCACGAGGCGCGGTATGGCTATGCTCGCCGGCGGCCAGGGCGGTACCGCTGATGGCGTGGGTATGCGCACCTGCCGCCGCGGCAGAACCTGTGTGGGTATGGCTGAGGTTCTGCCCAGCCTGCACCGAACCCAGGACTCGACCGGCGTCCAGCCCGCGCCCGTCATCGACGCCTCGTATGAACTCGCCGCGCAAGTCCGGCAGGTTGAACGTGGTACTGCCATCACCTGCGCCGAACGTCGTACCGATTTGAGCGAACAACCCGGCATAGAGCACCCGACCCACCGCAGCACCATTGGCCTTGATGTAGCCAACCGGCGGCGTATTGCCTGCCACATGGATGATGCTGCCTGGGGGGACACCGTTGTCGAGCCTGGCCCAGGCAGTCCATTGGTTGTTGTATTGGCTACGGGCATACACTGCACTGCCACCGGAATACTGAATCGCCAGTTGGCTGCGGTTGGAAGTCGAAGCAATCGTCGAGTAGAAGGTTGTCGTTATGTGCCAATACCAGACTGGGTCCGGCGTATTGGCATGATTACTGAGAATGACCTGGTTGACCGCAAGATTAGGGTCCTGGTTTGTCGCTCCTTGGGCTAAACCGCTGGCGGCATTCACCGCAGCGGCCAAGCCGACCACTTCACTGATGGCATGTGTGTGTGTTGTTGGCGCTGCGCCCAAGGTAGTACGCGCCGCCTGCGCATTGGCGTCATCGAGCAAGGTGCGGCTGAACGCCGACAACGGCGCCATGGCGAACGTGTCGGCCGCCGTGCTGTAGATCAATTGGTCAGCGGCTGAGCTCAAGCCGGCAAGGGCGGTCAGCGTTGCATCCAAAGGCTGTTTGCCCGCAAGGGCATTGGTCATGGTGGTAGCAAAGTTCGGATCGTTGGCCAATGACGCAGCCAGCTCCTTGAGCGTGTCGAGGGTGCCCGGAGCCGAGTCGACCAGGCCCGCAATCGCTCCCTGGACGAAAGCGGTGGTTGCCAGCTGCTGGGTATTGGTGCCTTTCACCGCTGTCGGCGCCGTTGGCGCGCCGCGCAAGGCGGGCGAATCGGTGATGCTCAATTCCGCCCAGGCCGACCAGACATTGGAGTAGCACGAGCGGCTGTAGACCCGGCCGCTGTTGTAGGTGGTGTAGAGCTGACTGCAAATCGCCGGGCTGGCACATTGCACCAACAGGGTACCGGCGACTGCCTCGGGATAATTCAGGGCCAGGGTCGCGTTGGAATTGGCCGTCTGCCCGTAGGAACCTGGGGTAGTCACGCTGTTGAGATTGGACCCGGCAGGTAGATTGCTGCCGGATACTCCTACACTGCCCCAACCCAAAGAGCCCAGTAACTGTTGCGTGAACTGGGTAGTGGCAATACTCGTGTCGTTGCTAGCGATCGCCGCTGTCGGGGCTTTCGGTGCACCGCTCAAGATGGGAGAGGCAAGGTCGGCCTTGAGTGCCAAGGACGCGTCGACCTGCGCCTTGGTATAGACGTCTGTGAGCCCATAACCTGCGACCGTAGTCGGGTTGCTGGCCGCCACTACGCGGCCATACTTGTCCACCGTGACGCTACGATAAGTACCTGCTGCGACGCCGCTCCGGCCATAGGCCATTTCGAACGCCAGCGCGGTTACGCCTACGGAAATAAGGCCGTCAGTTACCAGTTGCCAAGCGCTATCGCCATTGACGCTGCCTTGTTCGACATGCACCAGTAGCCCCGGAGTGACCTTGGTGGAGCTGTCAGCATCGCTGCAGCGTGTCCAGGCGCCGCTAGCGGCGAGGTACAGGCCATTGTCCTTCGCGGCAGCCTGGTTTTTCACCAGAACCCGCGCGCCAGCTGGCAGCGCAACCCCGTCGATACCCTGCAATCCGCTTAAGGTAATAGCCGCAGTGGTCGCAGCCAGCACCGAATGCTTGAAGTCCTGCCTGGCCAACTCTTCTGTCACCCATTCACGGGTGGCCAGCACCACGCTGGGATCAATTTTCAGTTGCACATTGCTGGCACTGCTGACGACCAAGTTCATCCGCACGATCTGGGTACGACCCGATCCCTGGCTCAACAGTGGCTTGAAAGTCGGTGCGCAATTGGCCACGGCGATCATGTCACCATCGGCGTCATACAGCGCGATCTCGCGGATCCAGCGGCCACCGACATCGGCAGGAATAACCTGCTCGGCGATGATGATGGCGCTGTTCTTGTCGTCGACCTTGAGCTGGTTCAGCGGCGCCCGGCGCCATTCGTTGAGCAGCTTGGTCTGGTTGGCACTTGGCGTCGGATCGGTGCCGTTGGCGTCGCCGACGCCCATCTGGGTGATTTTCCACGCGATGCCCAAGGCATCCGCGTTGGCCTGCTTCGCCGCCCCCACGTTGGTGAGAATGGCGTAGAACTGTGAATTCTGGTCAACCATGTGCAATGTCCAAGGTATCGATTGAATGTTCGCGGCCACCGCGACCGATGACGCCGATAACGTCTATGTCACGTGCCGCCAAGGGGTAGATGTCCAGCTCGTCGCCTTCTTGGCATGCGCAGCCGACATGAAAAGCGCCGCGGCTTTCGAGGCTGATGACCAGGCCGGTCAAGTGTCGACTGACGGGCCTGGCGTCATCGATCAGCGATGACAGCTGCTGATAGGTTTGTTCGTTGATGCCTGCGTCGGACACGCCGATCTTCAAGGCGAAGGTTCCGGGCACTGCTGCGGGTTCGGCCTGCCACCACTCCTCTACCTCGATCAGATAGCCGAATGGCTCGACCACCCGCCTGAGTGCACCGAGGGTGCCTTTGTGGGCGTGGACGAAGAACGCCGAGCGGATCACCGAACGCTTGATGCTGTCGCTCCAGCTATCGTCCCAGCGGTCGACCGACCACGCCCAGGCCAGCTGATAGAGCAGGTGTGATGGGCAGTTGTCGGGGTTGTAGAGCAAACGCAGGTCGACCTTGAGGTCTTCATCCCCGGCCACCTCGATGGCCCGCTCCAGGGGCGTACGATTGAGCGGTAGAAGGCTATGCATGTCAGCCTCCGCGCTTGAGTGAAAAACCCGTGCACCAGGCGGCCTGGGCCTTGCTCGGACGGATGTCGGTCCAGTTGCCCAGTTCGACCCGGCTGACACCGCCGATATGCAACTGGGCATCGATACCGGAGCGGGCAACTTCCAAGCCCAGGCGTCGTCGTGGGTTGATCCAGGCCTGCAAGCGGCGCTGGCATTCGGCAAGGATCGCCTCTGACTCCGGGCCGTTGTCAGCCATGTACAGCAATGCATCGATGCGATACGCCAGCACCTCGGCGCTGCGCACATTGACCCGGTCAGCCACGGGACGAATGTCCTCGTCGTTCAAGTAGGCCGCAACATCTGCCAGCAATTCAGGGCTGGCGACACCGTTGCCATCCAGGCTCAGCACCGTCACATCGACGACTGCCGGCGACGGGCTCTCGGCGGTCGCGTCAGCGACCAGCCCCGAAGCGTTGCGGGCATGCAGGATGTAGCTGTTGCGCGGCCCTGCCGTGGTCAGCCCTTCGTAGACCAGTTGCACCCGCTCGCGCAGGGCATCGTCGGACTCAAGCTGCGCCTCTACAGGTGGCACACGGGTCGGGTCTGCCGCCTGGATCACCAGGCGCTGCAAACTGACATTAGCGGCCAGCTGGTCCAGATCACTACCCTGCGCATAGGCCAGCAACAACGCCTTGGCCGCATCGTTGATACGCGCCCGATTGAGCAGCTTGCGATAAGCCCCGACCTCCAGCAGCTTGCTGACCGGATCGCTTTCGAGCTGTGCCGTCCAGTCATCCCCCAGGTGGGCGCGGAAGGTCTCTAGGTCGGCTTGGTAAAGGTCTTCGTAGTTGAGGTCTTCGAGTAGCTGCGGCGCGGGCAAGCGGGAGAGGTCTACCTGGCTCATACGCTCACCTCCAGCAGGGCTTCGTCGCCCAGGTAGCGGCCACTCAGGAGCAGGCTGACCTGGCCATCGAGTACCGCTACCACCTTGACCCGCTCAAGCTTCAGGCGCGGTTCCCAGCGGCCCAGGGCACGAGCGACCTCGGCTTGCACGGCACTCTTCCAGCCTTCGTTGACCGGCATGTCGACATAGCGACGCAGCTGGCTGCCGTATTCGGGGCGCATGCGGCGGCTGCCAAGCGGGGTGGTGAGAATGTCGTCGATCGATTGGCGAAGGTGAGCGATGCCGGCCAAGGGCTGGCCGCTGCGGCGGTCCATGCCGATCATGGGGCACCTCCTGCGGCGGACCAGCCTGCACGGGCAGGCGCATGCTGATGGCGTTTCATTGTTGCCTCCTGATATGAAAAAGCCCGCGGCAGCGGGCTTTGTTCAATGTTTGTGATTGGCCGTATTCCCGGCCGTATCGATGATCCGGCCGCCGCCGTGGATATCGCCGCTAACCTGCAGCGTGCCGTTGATCGCGACGCTGCCGGTGAGGGTGATGGCTGCACCATTGAGCGTGATGGCGCCATCGCTGACCTGTACGGTGCTGGCGCCGACTGTGACCGTGGCGTTACCGCTGGGCAGGTGGATGTCGTAGCGACGCGCTTGCCAGTCATAGGCCAGCGAGCCGCCATCGTCGAAATACCACGCCGCCACGTGATCGCGGTTATCCGGCGGGCTGCCCGCATTGCCATACAGGCCTGGCACGAAGGTACCCTGGGCCGGCTCCCCGCTGGGGCTGACCAGTACGCCCTGCTCGCCCAGGCTCGGCGCCCGCCAATGCCGAGCCTTGCCGGCAGCGAGGGAATGCCAGCGCAGCCAAGCACTGGTCCAACCACTGCCGTCGGCAACCCGCACTCGCGCGGCCGCAAGGTCAACCGCTACCACCCGGCATGGGATCAGCAAGCTGGCAAGCATGCGATCGTGCATGGCACTTGCGTAACTCATGCCAGGTCCTCCGGGGCGAAATAGCGGCTCTGATTACCAGGCCCGGTATCTGGATCGATGCCCAGCAGCAAGCTACCTGCGGGCTGATCCGGCCAGGGCCATTGGGGCTCGCCGAGCAGCACCCGCTGATCCCAGCGCACTTTCCAATCGCCCGCTTCGAACTGCGCCTGCACATTGCGGCTGGCTTCGACGAAATCCAGCCCCCAGAACTGTTGGCGCAACAGGTCCATCAATTGCGCCGCCAGCAGGCTGCCTTGCAGGCGAGCCTCAGGGTTGAGGGCATCGGCGGTAATATCAGCCTCGAAACTGGCGATCAGCACCGAGCGTCCATCGCGCGGCGCAGCGTCAGCTGTCATGCGCACGATGCCATGGCGCAGCGCCGGCAATGCGGGGGGATTTCCTAGGGTGGAATGTGCATCGACTGACGCCAGCTCGGGCATCGCCTCACGGATCGTCGCGGTCAACGCCGCATATAACGTGGTCAATTCGCTCATGCCATGCGCTCCTACCGCTCATCCGTGGAGGATGCGTCGCGCAGCCCAAGTCGCTTGGCTGCCCAGCGCTCGTAAAGGCCGATGGCGACATCGGCGCCGGCCATGGCGGTCAAGCAGCCAAAGGCGCTAGCCGTCCAGATCGACATACCAGTGGCATACAGCAGCATCACGGTGGATACCCCACATACCATGCATGCCCCAGACCGCAGCGCCAGCCGCCGCACCAGCGACCAGCCGCGGGCGCCAGCTTTGTCGGCGCGCCACATTTCGCCAGAAATACCCCCCAGCAATGCCAGGACGATTACCAGCCAGAGCGGCATCTCCAGCAACGCTTGTTGCTCGTTCGTCACTGTCCTGTCTCCTGTGTGATGCCCGCCGGCAACTGCCGGCGGATCGATTACCGTTGATCGCGGCATTCCAAAAAGCCCGGCCCGCCAGGCTTTTCAGTAATGCGTTGGCAAACCGCCGGCCACGACTGGTGACGCCGCACGGTTACGCTTCAAATTGGTGACTCCGACCGCGGCCGCCTGCCCGCCGGATAACTGTTCGTGGTGCTTTACGCTGCACACCCGGGCCAGTTGCCAACCCTCTGAACAGTTGAGGCCTGTTCATCGCTGCCTGTGTAACAACCGGTTGCTGACCGGCTTGAGACACAGATTATGCATTGATGCATATGCAGTCAATGCATTTCTTCAAATTTCTATGCGTAGGAATTTGCAGATATGCATCCAAGCTATGCGCCATGTAGGCTGTAGGAGTTTTCACAAGGCGAAAAAAAACCCGCCGAGGCGGGTTTTCTGTCGAGCAGGTTATTTAGCGGGCGTACATGCCCCACCAGAACACATGGCCGAGCAGGCTGATCTGCTCCTCCTGCATTTGCTGGAAGCTGTAGTCTTCGTCGGGATGCTCATCGCGGTTGAAGCTGCGCAGCCGAATCCCGGTGGGCAGGCGGTAGACCTGCTTTACCCGCAATTGGCCGTTATGGTTGATGGCATAAAGGTCGCCGTCGACGATGTCACCGATCGAGCACTTGCCAGTATTGACCCCCACTGTGGCGCCATCGCGAAGCACTGGCAGCATGCTGTTGCCGCGCACTGTCACGCACTTGGCATTATCGAACTGCACACCGTTGTGGCGTAGGCTGCGCTTGCCGAAACGCAGGCGCGCGCGCTCGCTTTCCTCGATGACGAATCTTCCTGATCCTGCTGCCAATTCGACCTCACGAAGAAAAGGTACCGACACCTCGTCATCCTCGACGGGGGTTTCATCGTCCCACAGGCTGATGTCACTGAGCTCGGCGTGCCCATGGGCCGGTTGCGCCGCTTCACGCGACTCGCCCAGCTCGACACGGCCACGCAACTGATCGGTGCTCACGCCAAAATACTCGGCGATCCTCGACACGTGCTTGTCCGAAGGATCGACGATCTTCTCGCTGAGGATCCGCGACAGGGTGGATTGGGGAACGCCCGTGCGCCGGTACAGCTCCGTCGGGGACAGGCCGTGGCGGTCGAGCAAGGTTCTGAGTACGGAGGCTACGTTGCGTTTTTGCATAAGATGCATAATGCAGGCAGAGCAATGGAAATGCAATCGATGCATTAACGCGAGAATACCGGGGCTGCGCAGATTTGCCCCACCCTCCCGCACCTGCAACACCCACAAAAAGCCTGTACCATTGCCGGTTTGAAAATCGCCAACCGAATCACCCGCTGTAAGGCCCCGAATGTCTGATCTCTCCGCACACACACCGATGATGCAGCAGTACTGGAAGCTGAAGAATCAGCATCCGGACCAGCTGATGTTCTACCGCATGGGCGATTTCTACGAGATCTTCTACGAAGACGCGAAGAAAGCCGCCAAACTGCTGGACATCACCCTGACCGCACGCGGTCAGTCGGCCGGCCAGTCGATCCCGATGTGCGGGATTCCATTCCATTCGGCGGAAGGTTACCTGGCCAAACTGGTCAAGCTCGGCGAGTCGGTGGTGATCTGCGAGCAGATCGGCGATCCGGCTACCAGCAAAGGCCCAGTCGAGCGTCAGGTAGTGCGCATCATCACCCCGGGTACGGTGAGTGACGAAGCACTGCTCGACGAGCGCCGCGACAACCTGATCGCTGCCTTGCTCGGTGACGAGCGGCTGTTCGGCCTGGCGGTGCTGGACATCACCAGCGGCAACTTCACTGTGCAGGAGATCAAAGGCTGGGAAAACCTGCTGGCCGAACTTGAGCGGATCAACCCGGTCGAGCTGCTGATTCCTGACGATTGGCCACGTGATCTGCCGGCCGAGAAGCGCCCAGGCTGCCGCCGTCGTGCACCGTGGGACTTCGACCGTGATTCGGCACGTAAAAGCCTCTGCCAGCAGTTCGCGACCAAGGACCTCAAAGGCTTTGGCTGCGACAAGCTGACCCTGGCCATTGGCGCGGCTGGCTGCCTGCTGAGCTACGCCAAGGAAACCCAGCGCACCACCCTGCCCCATCTGCGCAGCCTGCGCCACGAGCGCATGGACGACACGGTCGTGCTCGACGGTGCCAGCCGGCGCAACCTGGAACTGGACATCAACCTGGCCGGTGGTCGCGACAACACCCTGCAGTCGGTCATCGACCGCTGCCAGACCGCCATGGCCAGCCGTTTGCTGAGCCGCTGGCTGAACCGCCCGCTACGCGACCTGAAAGTACTGCAAGCGCGTCAGGATTCGATCCGTTGCCTGCTCGATGGCTACCGCTACGAGAAACTGCAGCCGCAGCTCAAGGAAATCGGTGACCTGGAACGGATCCTCGCCCGGATTGGCCTGCGCAACGCCCGTCCTCGTGACCTTGCCCGCCTGCGCGATGCCCTTGGTGCCCTGCCCGAGCTGCAAAACGCCATGGCAGAGTTGGAGGCGCCGCACCTGGCGCGTCTGGCCGCGATCACTGGCACCTACCCGGAACTGGCCAGCCTGCTGGAGCGGGCGATCGTCGATAACCCACCCGCGGTGATCCGTGACGGTGGCGTGCTCAAGACCGGCTACGACAGCGAGCTTGATGAGCTGTTGGCCATGAGCGAGAACGCCGGCCAGTTCCTGATCGACCTGGAAGCACGCGAGAAAGCACGCACTGGCCTGGCCAACCTCAAGGTCGGCTACAACCGCGTGCACGGCTACTTCATCGAACTGCCGACCAAGCAGGCCGAGCAAGCCCCCGGGGACTACATTCGCCGCCAGACCCTCAAGGGCGCCGAGCGCTTCATCACCCCAGAGCTCAAAGCCTTTGAAGACAAGGCACTGTCGGCCAAGAGCCGTGCCCTGGCGCGCGAGAAGATGCTCTACGACGCGCTGATGGAAACCCTGATCGGCCACCTGGCGCCGTTGCAGGACAGCGCCGCGGCACTGGCCGAGCTGGACGTCTTGAGCAACCTGGCCGAGCGCGCCCTGACGCTGGACCTGAACTGCCCAAGCTTCGTCGACGAGCCATGCCTGCGCATCGAGCAAGGCCGCCACCCGGTGGTCGAGCAAGTCTTGACCACCCCGTTCGTGGCCAACGACCTGGGCCTGGACAACGGCACGCGGATGCTGATCATCACCGGCCCGAACATGGGCGGTAAATCGACCTACATGCGTCAGACCGCGCTGATCGTGCTGATGGCGCACATCGGTAGCTTCGTCCCGGCGGCGCACTGCGAGCTGTCGCTGGTCGATCGCATCTTCACCCGTATTGGCTCCAGCGACGACCTGGCCGGCGGGCGCTCGACGTTCATGGTCGAAATGAGCGAAACCGCCAACATTCTGCATAACGCCACCGACCGCAGCCTGGTGCTGATGGATGAAGTCGGTCGCGGCACCAGTACCTTCGATGGCCTGTCGCTGGCCTGGGCCGCTGCCGAGCGCCTGGCGCAGCTGCGTGCCTATACGCTGTTCGCCACGCACTACTTCGAGCTGACCGTACTGCCGGAGAATGAGCCGCTGGTGGCCAACGTGCACCTGAACGCCACTGAGCACAATGAGCGCATCGTGTTCCTGCACCATGTGCTGCCTGGCCCTGCCAGCCAGAGCTACGGCCTGGCCGTGGCGCAGCTGGCCGGTGTACCGGCGCCAGTGATCCAGCGTGCCCGCGAGCACCTGGGCCGCCTGGAAACGACCAGCCTGCCGCATGAGGCGCCGGTGACCAAGGCTGCCAAGGGCGAACCGCAAGCGCCGCACCAGAGCGATCTGTTCGCCAGCCTACCTCACCCAGCCATCGAGAAGCTGGGCAAGCTAGACCTGGACGACATGACGCCGCGCCAAGCTATCGAAATGCTATATCAACTGAAGAACCTGTTATAACGGCCGCCTGCGCAAGCTGGTAGAATCCCGCGCGGTTTGCTGGTGCTGCAGGTTATTAGCCTGGCCTGCAGCCACATACCTGTGAACCGCGCTGCCCTGCAAGGAAGGGCACGCTGCCGTTGCCTGAGGAGAAAATTAGAAATGACCTTCGTCGTCACCGACAACTGCATCAAGTGCAAGTACACCGACTGTGTTGAAGTCTGTCCGGTGGACTGCTTCTATGAAGGCCCGAACTTCCTGGTCATCCACCCGGACGAGTGCATCGACTGTGCACTGTGCGAGCCAGAGTGCCCGGCTCAAGCCATTTTTTCGGAAGACGAAGTGCCTGCGGGCATGGAGAACTTCATCGAGATCAACGCCGAGCTGGCGGAGATCTGGCCAAACATCACCGAGAAGAAAGACGCGCTGCCGGATGCTGAAGAGTGGGATGGCAAGACCGGTAAGATTGCTGATCTGGAACGCTGATACGCTTGGCGTTTCGGTTCAAGGAAGGTGGCCTTAGGGCCGCCTTTTTTATTGCCTGGGATTTGATCAGCAACGAAAACGCCCAAGGCTGAGCTTGGGCGTTTTCTGGAAGCTGGGTGAGGATTGCTCTGGCACTGAACGGCAGGCAAAAAAAAGGGGCGGTTTGACCCGCCCACATTTTTTCCGTAGTCCCTGTTTGTCCCAAACATCGTCCTGATGAATCGCTCCTGCGATGTCCTTGGCCTTCTTCCTGAGGGCCTGTGCCTGTCCGTCGGCACAGTTCGAATACTAGCGATTTCATTTTGCGAGACAAGCGCTGCGGCTTTCAAAACATTACTACGGAAACACTTCTTCATATTTAATAAATCGTTAATTTTCAATTGGTTAGGAAACGGATAGGTTTGAAAACGACAATGATTTACTAATCTGTAGGTCGATGACTTACAGCATGTGTGAGCAATTTCTTACACGGGATGCAACTGGGGTAGCAGTCGACACATTCCTTCACTTGCAAAATGGGGATGCTTTGGGGGCTTTGGGCTCTGGTATTGCAGGCTTATCCATTCTTTGTGGCGACGCCACTGGCCCCTTCCGCCTTTACGGCGGCTTACTTTTCTCTTGGGAAAAGTAAGCAAAACCGCTCGCTCCTGCATACGGCCCTACGCTGCGCTTCGGGTTCCCTCGCTGCGGGCTTGCTCCCGTGAGGACCGCGCTGTACGGCCCCTCCTGGGCCGCAGCGCTTGACGGCCATCCATGGCCGTCACCTCACTCCGCAAGCCCTCCGCTCGGCCTCCTGACGTCGCGAATCTGTAGCGTCTGTACCTGCGCGCACTAAGATCAAAAGCAGGCGAATCGCTACGCTCTCGCAGAAACCAAAGCCAAAGCCGAAGCCAAGTATCGAATTTTTATTTTGTGTTGTTTGTTCAGGCCTCTTCGCGGGCAAGCCCGCTCCTACAGGTACCGCACTGTTCTCCCGGCTGGCGGTGAGCCTGTGGAAGCGGGCTTGCCCGCGAAGAGGCCGGAGTATCCAGCGCAGATGCCACTATCGCCAGATAACGCCAGCCCAGGCGCCGCCACTAACTTCGCGACGTCAGGAGGCCGAGCGGAGGGCTTGCGAAGGGAGGTGACGGCCATGGATGGCCGTCAAGCGCTGCGGCCCAGGAGGGGCCGTACAGCGCGGTCCTCCCGGGAGCAAGCCCGCAGCGAGGGAACCCGAAGCGCAGCGTAGGGCCGGATGCAGGAGCGGGCGGTTTTGCTTACTTTTCCCAAGAGAAAAGTAAGCCGCCGTAAAGGCGGAAGGGGCCAGTGGCATCGCCACAAACAATGGATAAGCTCCCGATTCAAGAACTCAAGAAACTCAAACTCCCCGCAAAACAAAACGCCCCGAGATTATCGGGGCGCTTAGCGAACAAACCGTAAAACCAAAAAACACTACTTACTGAAACAACGACTCACTAGACAGCCCATTCTTCTCAAGAATCTCCCGCAGCCGCTTCAGGCCTTCAACCTGAATCTGCCGCACTCGCTCCCGAGTCAGGCCAATCTCCAACCCCACATCCTCCAGCGTACTGCTCTCATGCCCCCGCAACCCAAACCGACGTACCACAACCTCACGCTGCTTGTCGGTCAACTCTCCCAGCCACTGGTCAATGCTCTGCGACAGGTCATCATCCTGCAGCAACTCACACGGGTCGGTAGGTCGATCATCCGTCAGGGTATCGAGCAGCGTCTTATCCGAATCCGGCCCCAGTGAAACGTCTACCGACGACACCCGCTCGTTAAGCCCAAGCATACGCTTGACCTCAGCGACCGGCTTCTCCAGCAGGGTGGCGATTTCTTCCGGGGACGGCTCGTGATCGAGCTTTTGCGTCAGCTCCCGCGCAGCACGCAGGTAAACGTTGAGCTCCTTGACCACGTGGATCGGCAGGCGAATGGTGCGGGTCTGGTTCATGATCGCCCGTTCGATGGTCTGGCGGATCCACCAGGTCGCGTAGGTGGAGAAACGGAAACCACGTTCCGGATCGAATTTCTCCACGGCGCGAATCAAGCCCAGGTTGCCTTCCTCGATCAGGTCGAGCAACGACAAGCCACGATTCACATAACGGCGGGCGATTTTCACGACCAAGCGCAGGTTGCTCTCGATCATGCGTTTGCGACCGGCAGGGTCGCCTTTTTGCGAGAGGCGTGCGAAGTGCACTTCCTCTTCGGGGGAGAGCAGCGGCGAGAAGCCGATCTCGTTCAGGTACAGCTGGGTAGCATCAAGCGCCCGGCTGTAATCGATGTACTTGTGTTGCTTGAGCGACGAGGCCTGTTTGGCCTTGGTCCGAACCGAAGGTACAGCAGGTTCGTCTGACACCACATCCGTTTCCAAAACGATGCCCGTCTCCATCAAGAGGAGGTCATCGTCGATGTCAAACTCCGGCACTTCTTTACTGAGAGCCATTGTTATAGTCCTTTGCTGAGTTCGAACTCAGACTCTAGCGACACCTGATTCCCTGGCAGCGCTGGAGCCTGTCCCCTCTACATCCAAGGAACAGGCCGGGTACAACGATCAACGACGTGGCAAGAACTGGAGCGGATCGACGGGTTTGCCCTGGCGGCGAATTTCAAAATGCAGCTTAACCCGATCAGTGCCCGTAGACCCCATTTCAGCGATAGCCTGCCCTGCCTTGACCTGCTGCCCCTCCCGAACCAAAAGCCTGCGGTTATGACCGTAGGCACTGACGTAGGTATCGCTGTGCTTGATGATGATCAGTTCGCCGTAGCCCCTCAAGCCACTCCCGGCGTAGACCACTGCACCACCAGACGCAGCAAAAACAGGCTGTCCCAAATCACCGGCGATATCAATGCCTTTATTCAAACTACCGTTTGAAGCGAATTTTCCAATCAGCACGCCGTTGGCCGGCCAGGTCCAACCACCGGCTGTACGCTCTGCGGCAGGCACTGTGGTGACCACTGGTGTGGTGGTTGCCGGGGTTGTTACAACGGGTTTACCACTGCTCGCGGGTGGCGTCGTGGTGGTCCCAACCGGGCGCCGGATGACCGTGGTCTTGCTCGACGAAGAAGGGCTGGAGACCACTGTGGTACTACCGGTCGAACCACTGCTGAAACGAATCGGTTGCCCCGGGCGGATGGTATACGGCGCACTGATATTGTTGCGTGCGGCCAGCTCCTTGTAGTCCCAACCGTAGCGGAAGGCGATCGAGAACAGCGTGTCGCCCGGCTTGACGATGTACTGCCCCGACGTAACGGTCGGGCGCTTGGGCGCCGCGTTGTTGCGGTCGACCACCCGCGCGCCGCTCGAGCCGGTGCTGGAACAGCCCGCCAGCAGGGTGCCCATGGCCAGTGCAACCAGCAGGAGCTTGAAACCCGACCGATCCTTGCGCTGCAGACTGATTGTGTGACCCACCCGCGCTCCCCTCATGGTGCCGAAAACCGATATGACGAAACGAAATGCAATATTGTTGCAATTATAACCGAGCCCACGGCCATTGGGTGGGCTGGAGAAAGATCCGACGCCGCTTCAGGACTTACGGACACCCCGCCAGATAGACACAGCCACGCGGCAAGAATTCGTCAGCGCGGTAAATATTCCGTGTCGCTCAAGCCAGCGGGCCATTGAGCAGGGGCACGAAGCGCACCGCGCCGAGCACCCGCCGGGAGAAGCCATGCTCCTCGCGCACGATTA
Source organism: Pseudomonas sp. BT-42-2 (assembly GCF_025847435.2). Classification (NCBI taxonomy): domain Bacteria; kingdom Pseudomonadati; phylum Pseudomonadota; class Gammaproteobacteria; order Pseudomonadales; family Pseudomonadaceae; genus Pseudomonas; species Pseudomonas sp. BT-42-2. Next base: position 77,124 of record NZ_JAOYTM010000014.1, on the reverse strand, counting down.
GCATCAGTTGCTGGGGCTCCCCTGCCGGCCCTACCGGGATCACCAGGCGTCCACCGGGCGCCAACTGATCGAGCAACGCCTGGGGTACCTCAGGTGCAACCGCGGTGACGATGATGCCGTTATACGGCGCCAGCGCCTGCCAGCCGTCGCAACCGTCGCCCCAGCGGAACACCACGTTGCGCAGGTTGAGCTCGAGCAGGCGCTCCTTGGCCCGGTCTTGCAGAACCTTGATCCGCTCCACCGAGAACACGCGCTCCACCAGTTGCGCCAGGATCGCGGTCTGGTAGCCCGAGCCAGTTCCAATCTCCAGCACCTTGTCCAGTGGCCCCGCCTCCAGCAGCAGCTCACTCATGTGCGCAACCATGAAGGGTTGGGAGATGGTCTGGTTATGCCCGATCGGCAGCGCGGTGTCCTCGTAGGCCCGATGGGCGAGCGCTTCATCGACGAACAAGTGACGCGGCGTACGGCGAATGGCCTCGAGCACATTAGGGTTCGAGACGCCCTCCTCGCACAAGCGCTGGATCAACCGCTCCCGGGTACGCTGGGAGGTCATGCCGATACCGCGGCGCAGCAGATCGTCTTGTTCGCGCATCAGAGCACGCCCTCCAGCCAGCCATCGAGCTGCTCGAAGGCATCGTTGAAGGTGCGGTCGAGCTGCAATGGGGTGATCGACACGTAGCCTTGCATCACCGCATGGAAGTCTGTCCCCGGCCCGCCGTCTTCGGCGTCACCGGCCACGGCTATCCAGTAGCCTTCCTTGCCGCGCGGATTGACCACCTTGGTCGGTGCCGCCGCCCGCGCTCGATGCCCGAGGCGGGTGAGCTGGATGCCACGGATGTGCTCCAGCGGCAAATTCGGGATATTGATATTGAGAACAGTGCGCGCTGGCAGTTGCAGACGCGCCTGCGCCTCGACCAGGCGCCGGGCGATGTAGGCCGCAGTCGGCAGGTTGTCTGGCGCGCGCGACAGCAGCGAGAACGCCAGCGAGGTGCCCCCCAGGAAGCGCCCCTCAAGGGCCGCAGCGACTGTACCGGAGTACAACACGTCATCGCCCAGGTTCGCCCCCAGGTTGATACCCGAGACGACCATGTCAGGCGTCTGCGGCAACAGGCCGTTGAGCCCCAGGTGCACACAATCGGTCGGCGTGCCATTGAGGCTGATAAAACCATTGGCCAGCACCTGCGGGTGCAGCGGGCGGTCCAGCGTCAGCGAACTGCTGGCGCCGCTTTTGTCTTGATCCGGGGCGATCACCACGCACTCGGCATAATCGGCCAGCGCAGCATGCAGCGCGGCAAGGCCGGGTGCGTTAACACCATCATCATTGGAAATCAGAATACGCATGGGCTGTCCGTCTGCCCTACCGGCACCAGATCGACAAGCTCGCGCACCACCACGGTGGCGAAGCATCCGGCCGGCAGGACGAATTCCAGTTGCAGGATATCAGGCTCGGGATAATGCCACGTCAGGCCGCCAATAGGGAGCCGCAGGATGCGTCGTTCGTGACTCATGCCCGCTCGTGCCAGCCAATTGCACAGATCGGCATGCCGTTCAGCGATGCTCGACTCCAGCTCGGCGGTCGCGCCGCCGGCGGGCGAGGCCCCTTCGCCCCACATCGGGCCGGTCGGATGCAGGTCGAGAATGGCCAAGCGCGGATCGGAACATTCAGCCTCACCCGCAGGAAAGAAGCTACGACTGTCGGTGAAGGCCAGCAGATCGCCAACCTGTGCCCGCTGCCAACTGCCATCGGCGACCCGCGCTGCCAGCACTTGGTTGAACAGGTAGCTACGCCCAGCCGAAAGCAGACGTGAGCGGACATTGCGCTGTTCCGGCAGGGCAGCACGCGCAGCCCACTGCTGCGCATCATGCACGTTGCCGCCCGCATGGCCGAAGCGTTGGCTGCCGAAGTAGTTGGGCACGCCTTGAGCCTTGAGCTGCTGCAAACGCACATCCAGCGCCGCGTGATCAGCTGCCAGGGCAGTCAGGCGCAGGGTAAAACCGTTGGCCGAGTGGGCGCCGCGTTGCAGTTTGCGCTGGTGGCGCACCTGTTTGAGGATACGCAGGGTGTCGTCTTCGGCGCGCGCCAGGTCGGGGTCGGCCTTGCCCGGCAGATGCAGGCTGAACCACTGGCGGGTCAGGGCCTGGCGATCCTTGAGACCGGCATAACTGATCGAACGAACTGGCACACCAGCCGCGCGCGCCAGACGGCGAGCGGCTTCCTCGGTGTTCAGGTCGCGCTTCTCGACCCACAGCCACAGGTGCTCACCCTGGCCAGACAACGGAATGTCGAGCACTTCGTCGACCTGGAAGTCTTCGGCCACAGCCTTGAGCACTGCGCTACCCAGCGCCGCACCCGAGGCCCGTGGGCCGAGCAGTTCGAGTTCGGTCATGCTGGCAGCAACAGGGCGACCGCGTGCACGGCGATACCCTCCTCGCGGCCGGTGAATCCGAGCTTCTCGGTGGTCGTGGCCTTGACGTTGACCTGGTCGAGTTCAACCTGCAGGTCTTGGGCAATGAGTTGGCGCATGGTCTCGATATGCGGGGCCATCTTCGGCGCCTGGGCGACGATGGTGGCATCGATGTTGCCGACCTTCCAACCCTTGGCCTGGACGATGCCAACGACATGGCGCAGCAGCACCCGGCTGTCGGCGCCCTTGAACTGCGGATCGGTATCGGGGAAGTGCTTGCCGATATCGCCCAACGCGGCTGCACCGAGCAGTGCATCGCTCAAGGCGTGCAACACCACGTCGCCGTCGGAATGGGCCAGCAGGCCGTATTTGTGAGGGATACGCACCCCACCCAAGGTAATGAAATCACCGTCGGTGAAACGGTGCACATCGTAGCCATGGCCAATACGCATAGAAAAACGCCCTGATTAAGTCAGGGCGGGATTCTACCTGCTTTGGCCGGCATTGGGCGCATGGTTTTGGGCCCGCAACGCCCCGTCACAAGCTCCGCGTACTCCCTGTAGGAGCTGGCTTGCCTGCGATGGGCTGCGCAGCTGCCCCAACAACGCCTACAGCCGCCCCAACGCTACCGCATGATGGCGCAGATGCTCATCGATGAAGCTGGCGATGAAGTAGTAGCTATGGTCATACCCCGGCTGCAAGCGCAACACCAGCTCATGACCAGCCTTGCGCGCCGCCTGCTCCAACGCCTCAGGCTTGAGCTGCTTCTCAAGAAAATCGTCGCGATCGCCTTGGTCCACCAACAGTGGCGGACACTGTCCGGCCGGCGTTTCGGCCAGCAGCACACTGGCATCCCATTCACGCCAGCGCGCACGGTCTTCACCCAGATAACGCGAGAACGCCTTCTCGCCCCACGGGCAATCCATCGGATTGCTGATCGGCGAAAACGCCGATACCGAACGGTACCGCCCAGGGTTACGCAAGGCGCACACCAATGCACCATGACCGCCCATCGAGTGACCACTGATACTGCGCTGATCGGACGCCGGGAAATGCGCCTCGACCAGGGCCGGCAGTTCCTCTACCACGTAGTCATGCATGCGGTAGTGCTGGGCCCAGGGCTGCTGGGTAGCATTGAGGTAGAAACCTGCCCCCAGACCGAAGTCCCAGGCGCCGTCCGGGTCGCCCGGCACCTGATCGCCACGCGGGCTGGTATCGGGTGCGACGATGATCAAGCCCAGCTCAGCGGCCAGGCGCTGGGCGCCGGCCTTTTGCATGAAGTTCTCATCGGTGCAGGTCAAGCCGCTGAGCCAGTACAGCACCGGCAGCTTGGCACCCTGCTCTGCCTGCGGCGGCAGGTAGACGGCGAACACCATGTCGCAACCGAGGACCTTGGAGTGATGCCGGTAACGCTTGTGCCAGCCGCCGAAGCTCTTCTGGCAAGAGATGTTTTCCAGGCTCATGGCTGACCTCAGAAGTGGATCACGCTACGGATGCTCTTACCTTCATGCATCAGGTCGAAGGCTTTGTTGATGTCCTCCAGGCCCATGGTGTGGGTGATGAAAGTATCCAGCGGGATCTCGCCCTTCTCGGACATTTCCACGTAGCTGGGCAGCTCGCTGCGTCCGCGCACGCCGCCGAACGCCGAACCACGCCAGACGCGACCAGTCACCAACTGGAACGGACGGGTAGCGATTTCCTGGCCGGCACCGGCGACACCAATGATCACCGACTCGCCCCAGCCCTTGTGGCAGCATTCAAGCGCTGCACGCATCAGTTGGACATTGCCCACGCATTCGAACGAGTAATCAACGCCACCGTCGGTGAGGTCGACGATGACTTCCTGGATGGGACGGTCGTAGTCCTTGGGGTTGACGCAGTCGGTAGCGCCGAGCTGACGGGCGATCTCGAACTTGCTGGGGTTGATGTCGACGGCAATGATCCGCGAGGCCTTGGCCTTTACGGCACCGATGATCGCCGACAGGCCGATACCGCCCAGGCCGAACACCGCCACCGTGTCACCTGGCTGGACTTTGGCGGTATTGAGCACGGCGCCAATGCCGGTGGTGACGCCACAGCCGAGCAGGCAGACCTTCTCCAGCGGTGCTTCTTTCTGGATCTTGGCCACGGAAATTTCCGGCAGCACGGTGTACTCGGAGAAGGTCGAGGTGCCCATGTAATGGAACAGCTGCTGGCCTTTGTAGGAGAAACGGGTAGTACCGTCCGGCATCAGGCCCTTGCCTTGGGTAGCGCGGATGGCCTGACACAGGTTGGTCTTGCCGGAAAGGCAGAATTTGCACTTGCCGCACTCGGGGGTGTACAGCGGGATGACATGATCGCCGACTGCCAGCGAGGTAACGCCCTCGCCCACTGCCTCGACGATTGCCCCGCCCTCGTGGCCGAGAATCGACGGGAAGATGCCTTCTGGGTCGGCGCCAGACAAGGTGTAGGCATCGGTATGGCAGACACCGCTGGCGACCACGCGCAGCAGCACTTCACCGGCCTTGGGCATGGCGACGTCGACTTCGACGATTTCCAGGGGTTTCTTGGCCTCGAAGGCTACGGCAGCACGGGACTTGATCATCAGGGTCTCCAGACAGTGGGTCGATTCGATCCATCCAGTGTAATTCACCGCTGTTTGATGAATAATCCTGGCAAAGACAAAACATTATTGCCATACAGGGATAATCGATGAGTAATCGCTGGGAAGGCATCGACGAATTCGTCGCGGTGGCCGAGTTGGGCCAGTTCACCGCAGCCGCCGAGCGCCTGGGGGTTTCCTCCTCTCATATCAGCCGGCAGATCGCCCGCCTGGAAGAACGCTTGCAGACCCGCCTGCTGTATCGCAGCACCCGCCGGGTCACCCTGAGCGAGGCGGGACAGACGTTCCTGCAACATTGCCAGCGCTTGCAAGATGGCCGCGAAGAAGCGCTGCGGGCGATGGGCGACCTGGCCAGCGAGCCCAAGGGCCTGCTACGCATGACCTGCGCGGTGGCCTATGGCGAACGCTTCATCGTGCCACTGGTGACGCGCTTCATGGCGCTGTATCCGCAGCTACGGGTGGAAGTGGAACTGAGCAATCGCACCTTGGACTTGCTGCATGAGGGCATGGACCTGGCGATCCGCCTGGGCCGCTTGCAGGACTCAAGGTTGGTCGCCACCCGCTTGGCGCCACGGCGGATGTTCCTGTGCGCCTCGCCGGCCTACCTGGAGCGGTATGGCCGCCCGCACAGTTTGTCTGAATTGGCGCGGCACAATTGCCTGATCGGCAGTTCGGATATCTGGGCGTTGAAGCAGGACGGGCGCGAATTCAGCCAGCGGGTGCAAGGCAACTGGCGTTGCAACAGCGGCCAGGCGGTGCTGGATGCGGCGCTGCAGGGGATGGGGCTGTGTCAGCTGCCCGATTACTACGTGCTCGAACACTTGAACAGTGGTGCGCTGGTGTCGTTGCTCGAGGCGCATCAGCCGCCCAACACGGCAGTGTGGGCGCTGTATCCGCAGCAGCGGCATCTGTCGCCGAAAGTGCGGCGGTTGGTGGATTATCTGAAGCAAGGGTTGGGGCAGTTGCCGGAGTACGCCAGCCATCAAGCAAGCAGATGAAGCTCCCACGCTGCCAGGCTGATGCCTCGCTCTGGGTGCAATCAGCGGCGAGCAGCCCAACGCTGGCGCAACCACTCCAGATCTTCCGGGCGGGTAACCTTGATGTTGTCACTGCGCCCCTCGATCAGGCGCGGTGCCAGCCCCGCCCATTCCATGGCCGAGGCCTCGTCAGTCACCGCCACATCAGACACCAGGCACTCGGCCAATGCCCGATGCAACGCGCCGAGCCGAAACATCTGCGGGGTAAATGCCTGCCAGATGGTGCTGCGATCAACCGTAGCGCTGACCCGACCATTGCCATCGGCTCGCTTGAGCGTGTCACGCGCCGGCACTGCCAGCAAGCCACCCACCGGATCATCCGCCAGCTCCGCCAGCAGCCGGTCCAGATCGCTACGGGCCAGGTTCGGCCGCGCAGCATCATGCACCAACACCCAGTCACCGTCCGCCGCCCCTTGGGCATGCAACAGCAACAAGGCATTGAGCACCGAGTCAGCCCTTTCGCGTCCGCCGGCAGCGCGCTGGATACGCGCATCGCTGGCGCAAGGCAGGCCGGGCCAGTAAGGATCATCGTCAGCAATACTGACCACCATGCCCTTGAGCGCAGGATGGCCGAGGAAACAGTCGAGACTATGCTCGAGAATAGTCTGCCCACCCAATTGCAGATACTGCTTGGGCCGATCGGCAGCCATGCGGGCACCGACGCCCGCCGCGGGAATCACGGCCCAGAAAGCCGGTAGTAGTGGGGTCATTTTTGCGGCAGCTGGTAGAGGGTTTCGCCCTCCTTGACCATCCCCAATTCATGACGAGCCCGTTCCTCCACGGTCTCCATACCTTTCTTCAACTCCAGGACCTCTGCATCGAGCACGCGATTACGCTCCAGCAGCCGCTCGTTCTCGGCATGCTGTTCGTCAATCTGCTGCTTGAGCTCGGTCACTTGCGCAAGGCTGCCGCTGCCGACCCAAAGGCGGTACTGCAGGCCACCGAGCAACAGGAGCAAGATGAGAAACAACCAATAAGGACTGCGCATCAAAGTATCCAGGGTTAAAAGGCCGCAGCCACGAGGCTCCCGATAGCACGAAGCCTGGCCAAGGCCAGGCTTCGTCGACAGAAACCCCGTAGGAGGTGTCTGAGGGTTCAGTACGAACGTTCAGACATCCTCGGCTGCTGCCTTTTTACCATCTCTTGCTTAGCCGCGAAACTCGGCACGACCACGGTACACCGCCTTGGCGCCCAGTTGCTCTTCGATGCGCAGCAGCTGGTTGTACTTGGAGACGCGGTCGGAACGGCACAGCGAACCGGTCTTGATCTGGCCAGCAGCGGTACCCACGGCCAGGTCAGCGATGGTCGAATCTTCGGTTTCGCCCGAACGGTGCGAGATCACCGCGGTGTAGCCAGCGGCCTTGGCCATCTGGATAGCTTCCAGGGTCTCGGTCAGCGAGCCGATCTGGTTGAACTTGATCAGGATCGAGTTACCGATGCCCTTCTCGATACCTTCCTTGAGGATCTTGGTGTTGGTCACGAACAGATCGTCACCGACCAGCTGCACCTTCTCGCCGATCTTGTCGGTGAGGATCTTCCAGCCAGCCCAGTCGGACTCGTCCAGGCCATCTTCGATCGAGATGATCGGGAAACGCTCGGTCAGGCCTTTGAGGTAGTCAGCGAAACCTTCGGCATCGAACGACTTGCCTTCGCCGGACAGGTTGTACTTGCCGTCTTCATAGAACTCAGAAGCGGCGCAGTCCAGGGCCAGGGTCACGTCGGTACCCAGCTTGTAGCCAGCGTTGGCGACAGCTTCGGCGATAGCGGCCAGGGCATCTTCGTTGGAGGTCAGGTTCGGCGCGAAACCGCCTTCGTCACCGACGGCAGTATTCAGGCCACGGGCCTTGAGCACAGCTTTGAGGTGGTGGAAGATTTCGGTGCCCATGCGCAGGCCATCGGAGAAGGTCTTGGCGCCAACCGGCTGAACCATGAACTCCTGGATGTCGACGTTGTTATCGGCGTGCTCACCACCGTTGATGATGTTCATCATCGGAACAGGCATGGAGTACTGGCCAGGGGTGCCATTGAGGTTGGCAATGTGCGCGTACAGCGGCAGGTCCTGGTCCTGGGCGGCGGCTTTGGCGGCAGCCAGAGACACAGCCAGGATAGCGTTGGCGCCCAGCTTGGCCTTGTTCTCGGTACCGTCCAGCTCGATCATGGCGCGGTCGAGGGCTTTCTGGTCGAGTGGATCCTTGCCCAGCAGCAGGTCGCGGATCGGGCCGTTGATGTTGGCAACGGCTTTCAGCACGCCCTTGCCCATGTAACGGCTCTTGTCGCCATCACGCAGCTCCAGCGCTTCGCGCGAGCCGGTGGAAGCACCGGACGGCGCGCAAGCGCTGCCGATGATGCCGTTGTCGAGCAGTACATCGGCTTCCACGGTGGGGTTGCCACGCGAATCGAGAACTTCACGACCTTTGATGTCGACGATCTTTGCCATTGTTGTAAGCACTCCAGAATTGACGAAAACAACGCAGCTTAGGGAATTCGAGCCTTTCACCAGGCGAATATGCAGAGGGCTGGCCTGGCGAAGGGGGAGCCCCTGACCGGAAGGTCAGGGGTAGAACGGGCGGTACTTTACCCGAGAAATGAGCTTTACGCGGTTTCTACCGTCGGAAAACTTTTCACCAGGTCGTCCAGCTGCTTGAGCTGAGCCAGGAACGGCTCCAGCTTGTCCAGACGCAGGGCACACGGGCCATCGCACTTGGCGTTGTCCGGATCCGGATGGGCTTCCAGGAACAAGCCCGCCAGGCCTTGGCTCATACCCGCCTTGGCCAGGTCGGTAACCTGCGCACGGCGACCACCGGCGGAGTCGGCGCGACCACCCGGGGTTTGCAGGGCGTGGGTCACGTCGAAGAACACCGGGTACTCGAATTGCTTCATGATGCCGAAGCCGAGCATGTCGACCACCAGGTTGTTGTAGCCAAAGCTCGAACCACGCTCGCAGAGGATCAACTGGTCGTTACCCGCTTCGACGCACTTGTTGAGAATGTGCTTCATCTCTTGCGGTGCGAGGAACTGGGCCTTCTTGATGTTGATCACCGCGCCGGTCTTGGCCATGGCCACGACCAGATCGGTCTGCCGCGAGAGGAAGGCAGGCAGCTGGATGATGTCGCACACCTTGGCTACCGGCTCGCACTGGTAGGGTTCGTGGACATCGGTGATCACCGGCACATTGAAGGTCTGCTTGATCTCTTCGAAGATCTTCAGCCCTTCTTCCATGCCAGGACCACGGTACGAGGTGACCGAGGAACGGTTAGCCTTGTCGAAGCTCGCCTTGAACACGTAGGGGATACCGAGCTTCTCGGTAACCCGCACGTACTCTTCGCAGACCTTCATGGCCAGGTCACGCGATTCCAGCACGTTCATGCCGCCGAACAGGACGAACGGCTTGTCGTTGGCGATCTCGATGTTACCGACGCGAATGATCTTCTGGGTCATGGATCAGGCCTTGTTCTTCTGCGCCAGGGCCGCCTTGACGAAACCACTGAACAGCGGGTGGCCGTCACGCGGGGTCGAAGTGAACTCTGGGTGGAACTGGCAAGCGACGAACCATGGATGATCCTTGGACTCGACCACTTCGACCAGCGCGCCGTCGCCGGAACGACCGGAAATCACCAGGCCAGCATCGACCAGCTGTGGCAGCAGGTTGTTGTTGACTTCGTAGCGGTGGCGGTGACGCTCGACGATCACGTCCTTGCCGTAGCAGTCGTGGACTTTCGAGTTGCCGCTGAGCTGGCATTCCTGTGCACCCAGACGCATGGTGCCGCCCAGGTCGGAGGCCTCGGTACGGGTTTCGACGGTACCGGTGTTGTCGGCCCACTCGGTGATCAGGCCAACCACCGGATGACCGCTGTTGCGATCGAACTCGGTGGAGTTGGCGTCGGTCCAGCCCATGACGTTACGGGCGAACTCGATCACGGCGACCTGCATGCCCAGGCAGATGCCCAGGTATGGCACCTTGTTCTCACGGGCGAACTGCACCGCCTTGATCTTGCCTTCGACACCGCGCAGACCGAAACCACCCGGAACCAGGATGGCGTCAGCGCCTTCGAGCAGGCTGGTGCCTTGGTTCTCGATGTCTTCGGAGTCGATGTAGCGCAGGTTGACCTTGGTACGGTTCTGGATACCGGCGTGGCTCATCGCTTCGATCAGCGACTTGTAGGCATCGAGCAGTTCCATGTACTTGCCGACCATGGCGATGGTGACTTCCTGCTCTGGGTTGAGCTTGGCGTCTACCACCTTGTCCCACTCGGACAGGTCGGCACCGTTGCACTGCAGGCCAAAGCGCTCTACGACGAAGTCGTCCAGGCCCTGGGCATGCAGTACGCCTGGGATCTTGTAGATGGTGTCGACGTCTTCCAGGGAGATCACCGCGCGCTCTTCAACGTTGGTGAACAGCGCGATCTTGCGGCGCGAGGAAGCGTCGACCGGGTGGTCGGAGCGGCAGATCAGCACGTCAGGCTGCAGGCCGATGGAGCGCAGCTCCTTGACCGAGTGCTGGGTCGGCTTGGTCTTGGTTTCGCCTGCGGTGGCGATGTACGGGACCAGCGTCAGGTGCATCAGCATGGCGCGCTTGGAGCCCACTTCGACGCGCAGCTGGCGGATGGCCTCGAGGAACGGCTGCGACTCGATGTCACCCACGGTACCGCCGATTTCCACCAGGGCCACGTCGGCATCGCCGGCGCCCTTGATGATGCGACGCTTGATCTCGTCGGTGATGTGCGGGATGACCTGGATGGTTGCGCCCAGGTAATCACCACGGCGCTCTTTGCGCAGCACGTGCTCGTAGATACGGCCGGTGGTGAAGTTGTTGTTCTGGGTCATCGTGGTGCGGATGAACCGCTCGTAGTGGCCCAGGTCAAGGTCGGTCTCGGCGCCGTCGTGGGTGACGAACACCTCACCGTGCTGGAACGGGCTCATGGTGCCCGGATCGACGTTGATGTACGGATCCAGCTTGAGCATGGTGACCTTCAGGCCCCGCGCTTCCAGGATGGCCGCCAGGGAAGCCGAGGCAATGCCTTTCCCCAATGAAGAAACAACACCGCCCGTGACGAATATGTAGCGCGTCATGAAAAACCCTAGAAGTCTGCGTTAAAGCGGCCAGCGCCGCCGAAGAAAGCGAAGGAAGGCCGAAGCCCCCGATCACCTGCGTCAATCACAGTGCATCTCGAAAAACTGCCGCGTCTGTACAGACCAGGGGTTTCCCCGGCATGGAGCTCGCTCGTCATTTTAAGAAATCAGCCCAGCAAAAAACTGCTTGGTAATCGGCAACTGCTGTGTTTTCGATGAACCCACAGAAGTTGTATCAAGAAGGGAGGGTAGTCTACCGGAATGTACCCTTCAGCTCAAACCTTGCGCGTTCGTCGGCATCTGCCATTGCAACTGGCAGTCGCCCTGCCCCAGTGCGGGCAAATTGGCCACTGCCAGCAAACGCTCGCCCTGGTACAGCAAAGGCAAGCGCGAACGCAGGAAATGCGGGACCTGCTGCTCGTTGAGCAGGCGCTTGAGATCGCGCCGGCCTCGCCCGGCCAGTTCCAGCACTTCACCGCCCTGGCGATAGGCTATGTGCAGGTTTTGCCGGAACGACGGGCCGCTAAGATGCACGCTGCCATTGCCTGGAAGGTGCAGCGGCTTGCTGGGATCAGCCCATGGCTGGGGACCCTCAGGGGTTTTGAGCCAGTCGCCGCTCAGCCACCAGATGCGGCCATGGCTGCGCTGCAGCACACCGTCGGTCAGACGCCACACCGGCTGGGCATCGACAGCGGCATCGCGCAGGGCCTCCCAGCCTACCCAGTGCCGTGCGTCAGGTAACCGCGTGCGCGTACTGAGCCAGTACTGCATAGCGTTGCGCTGACGAGTGGCTGACAACGCCTGCAAGGCATCCAGGGCCAGTGAATCCAAGCCCTGCCATGGCGCCGATGCACTTTGCCCTGCGCCGGCAAGGTCATCTCGAGCGAGCTCGTCGAGCAAGCCTAACGCTTCGCTCAGGTGTTCGGCACTGCGCGCCAGGTTCTGCTCCGCCTGCGGCCAACGCTCACGTAGCAGTGGCAATACTTCCCTGCGCAGGTAGTTGCGCGCGAACGTGGTATCGCCATTACTGGGATCCTCGATCCAGGCCAGCCGGGCGTGTTCGGCATACGCTTGCAACTGCCTGCGCGGCAGGTTCAGCAGCGGCCTGACCAGCCGACCCTGCCCTACCGGCCGGGATGAGGGCATGCCGGCCAGACCGCGCAGCCCTGCCCCGCGCAACAAGCGAAACAGCAGGGTTTCAGCCTGGTCGTCGCGGTGCTGCCCGGTGAACAGCACATCGCCTGGGCCGAGGATATCGATAAAGGCCTTGTAGCGCGCATCACGGGCTGCCTGTTCAAGGCTGGCGCCGGGTGCGACCTGGACGTGGATAACCTGCAGCTCGATAGCCAGGCTGTCGCAGATGGATTGGCAATGGGCAGGCCAGCCGTCGGCAGCAGGCTGCAGGCCGTGGTGGACATGGAGGGCGCGCAAGGGCGGTGTAGCGTGGGTGCTGGCGTAGTCAGCCAGAACATGCAGGAGGACAGTGGAGTCCAGGCCGCCGGAGAAGGCGACGTACCAGTTTGCGCTGTTCAGCCATGGAGACAGAGCTAACTTGATCATCGGTTTCCCGCCTGGTAGCGCACTGGGGCCGCTTTGCGGCCCTTCGCGGGCAAGCCCGCTCCCACAGGGATAACGCCGAACTTGAGAGCGCGCTGTACCTGTAGGCCCACAGAATTAGCGCTTGCCTCGAGCACCTCGCTAACCTTGTGGGAGCGGGCTTGCCCGCGAAGGGCCGCAAAGCGGCCCCCAGCAGATCAGAGGCCGTAGCTCATCAGGCGATCATAACGGCGCTTGAGCAGGGCTTCGTTATCGAGCTTGCCGAGCATATCCAGCTGCTCGACCAGGTCGGCACGGATGCTTTCGGACATTTTCGCAGGGTCGCGGTGGGCGCCGCCCAGCGGCTCCTGGATAACCTTGTCGACGATGTTCAGGCTCTTCAAGCGCTCAGCCGTGATACCCATCGCTTCCGCGGCATCGGCAGCCTTGTCGGCGGTCTTCCACAGGATCGAAGCGCAACCTTCCGGCGAGATCACCGAGTAGGTGGAGTACTGCAGCATGTTCAGCTGGTCGCACACGCCAATGGCCAGTGCGCCGCCCGAACCACCTTCACCGATCACGGTAGCGATGATCGGGGTCTTCAGGCGGGCCATGACGCGCAGGTTCCAGGCAATCGCCTCGCTCTGGTTGCGCTCTTCGGCGTCGATACCTGGGTAGGCACCCGGAGTATCGATGAAGGTCAGGATCGGCATCTTGAAGCGTTCGGCCATTTCCATCAGGCGGCAGGCCTTGCGGTAGCCTTCCGGACGCGGCATGCCGAAGTTGCGGCGCACCTTCTCACGGACTTCACGGCCCTTCTGGTGACCGATGACCATCACCGGCTTGCCATCCAGACGCGCAGTACCACCTACGATGGCGGCGTCATCGGAGAAGTGCCGATCACCGTGTAGTTCTTCGAACTCGGTGAAGATGTGCTGCAGGTAGTCCAGGGTATAAGGACGACGCGGGTGACGTGCCAGGCGGGCGATCTGCCAGCTGGTCAGATTGCCGAAAATGCTTTCGGTGAGGGTGCTGCTCTTGTCTTGCAGACGGGCAATCTCATCGCTGATGTTCAGCGAGTTGTCGTTACCGACCAGGCGCAGCTCTTCGATCTTGGCTTGCAGGTCGGCAATCGGCTGTTCGAAATCGAGGAAATTCGGGTTCATAGGCATCCGTCTTGGGTCTACGGCCAGGCGGCCGGCCGGTTGATCCGTTTGGCGCCCTACCTTAAGGGATCAGGCGCGTTCAGGTCGAGATTAAAATTCGTCGCTTTAGCGGTATTGCAGGAAGACGTTCTCACGCCCGAACTGGTCACGCAGGGCCTGAATCAGGCCATCGGCGGGGTCAATTGACCATTCGTCGCCAAAGCGCAACATAGCTTTGGCATCACTGCCGGTGTATTCCAGGGTGATCGGGCACCCCCCGCGATGGCGGGTGATCAATTCGCCCAGCCAGCTCAGGCGATCGCCCTTGAGCGCGTCGTGCGCCACTTTAAGGCGCAGGCTTTCGGCCAGCCGCGTGCGCGCATCTTCCATGGTCATCACTTGCTTGACCCGCAGGCGCAGGCCGCCGGAGAAGTCGTCGTTACTGACCTCGCCCTCGATCACCACCATCGCATCGGTCTGCAACAGCGCTTGCGCGGCCATGAAGGCATCGGCGAACAGCGAGGCCTCGATCCGCCCTGAGCGGTCGTCGAGGGTAACGAAGCCCATCTTGTCGCCCTTCTTGTTCTTCATTACCCGCAGAGCAATGATCATGCCGGCCACCGTCTGTACTTCCCGAGACGGTTTGAGGTCGATGATGCGCTGGCGGGCGAAGCGGCGGATCTCGCTTTCGTATTCGTCGATCGGGTGACCGGTGAGGTACAGGCCGAGGGTGTCTTTCTCGCCCTTCAAGCGCTCCTTGAGGGTCAGCTCACGGACCTTGTGGTGGTTGGCGTAGACGTCGAGATCTTCTTCGACGAACAGCCCGCCAAACAGGTCGACGTGACCACTGTCGGCCGTACGCGCGGTCTGTTCGGCGGATTTCACCGCTTCTTCCAGTGCCGACAACAGCACGGCACGGTTGCGGTCGATGTTGGCCTGGTACGCCTTGATCTCGTCATGGAAGTGCGGGCCGAGACGGTCCAGCGCACCACTGCGGATCAACGCATCGAGGGTACGTTTGTTGACGCGCTTGAGGTCGATGCGCTCACAGAAATCGAACAAGTCCTTGAACGGGCCGCCCTTGGCCCGCGCCTCGACGATCGCTTCCACCGGCCCCTCACCGACGCCCTTGATCGCGCCCAGGCCATAGATGATGCGGCCATCGTCGTTGACCGTGAACTTGAACTCGGACATGTTCACATCCGGCGCATCGAGGCGCAGCTTCATGCTGCGCACTTCCTCGATCAGCACCACCACCTTGTCGGTGTTGTGCATATCCGCCGACAGCACCGCGGCCATGAACGGTGCCGGATGGTGGGTCTTGAGCCAGGCGGTTTGATAAGAAACCAGGCCATACGCTGCCGAGTGCGACTTGTTGAAGCCGTAGCCGGCGAATTTTTCTACCAGGTCGAAAATGTTGCCTGCCAGATCAGCATCGATGCCGTTGTTGGCACAACCTTCGATGAAGCCCCCGCGCTGCTTGGCCATCTCTTCGGGCTTTTTCTTACCCATCGCACGCCGCAGCATGTCGGCGCCACCGAGGGTATAGCCGGCCATGACCTGGGCGATCTGCATCACCTGTTCCTGATACAGGATGATGCCGTAGGTCGGTGCCAGCACCGGTTGCAGGCCTTCGTACTGGTAGTCCGGATGCGGATAGGCCAGCTCGGCGCGACCATGCTTACGGTTGATGAAGTCATCCACCATGCCCGACTGCAGCGGCCCTGGGCGGAACAGCGCCACCAGTGCGATGAGGTCTTCCAGGCAGTCGGGCTTGAGCTTTTTGATCAGCTCTTTCATGCCGCGCGACTCGAGCTGGAACACCGCCGTGGTTTCGGCCTTTTGCAGCAGCTCGTAGGTTTTCTTGTCGTCGAGTGGGATGAAGTCGATATTCAGGTCGGGCAGGCCGCTCTTGGCCTGCTCACGGTTGATCGTCTCCATCGCCCACTTGATGATGGTCAAGGTCCGCAGACCAAGGAAGTCGAACTTCACCAGGCCAGCCGCCTCGACGTCATCCTTGTCGAACTGGGTTACCAGGCCGCCGCCTTCCTCGTCACAGGCAATGGGCGAGAAGTCAGTGAGCTTGGTCGGTGCGATAACCACACCCCCGGCGTGCTTGCCGGTACCGCGGGTAACCCCCTCGAGCTTGAGGGCCATTTCCCAGATCTCGCGCGCATCCTCATCGCCCTTGAGGAAGTCACGCAGGATCTCTTCCTGCTCGTAGGCCTTCTCCAGGGTCATGCCGACTTCGAACGGAATCATCTTCGACAGACGGTCGGCCAGGCCATAGGACTTGCCCTGCACCCGCGCCACGTCGCGCACCACCGCCTTGGCCGCCATGGTGCCGAAGGTGATGATCTGGCTGACCGCGTTACGCCCGTAGGCATCGGCCACATACTCGATCACCCGGTCCCGACCGTCCATGCAGAAGTCAACGTCGAAGTCGGGCATCGATACCCGTTCCGGGTTGAGGAAACGCTCGAACAGCAGGTCGTAGGCCAGTGGGTCGAGGTCGGTGATCTTCAGTACATACGCAACCAGCGAGCCTGCACCCGACCCCCGGCCTGGGCCTACCGGCACGCCGTTGTTCTTGGCCCACTTGATGAAGTCCATAACGATCAGGAAGTAACCGGGGAAGCCCATCTGGATGATGATATCCAGCTCGAACTTCAAGCGGTCGAGGTAGACCTGGCGCTTGGCCTCATAATCTTCAGTGGTGTCCTTGGGCAGGATGACCGCCAGGCGTTCTTCCAGGCCTTCATGGGAAACATGGCGCAGATAATCATCAATGCCCATGCCGTTGGGCGTGGGGAAGTCAGGCAGGAAGTGCTTGCCCAGTTGTACCTGGATGTTGCAGCGCTTGGCGATTTCGACGGTGTTGGCGATGGCATCCGGCAGGTCGCTGAACAGCTCGGCCATTTCTTCCGGGCTTTTCAGGTACTGCTGGTCGCTGTACATGCGTGGACGACGTGGGTCGTCCAGGGTCCAGCCCTCGCCGATGCAGACGCGCGTCTCGTGGGCATCGAAGTCGGTTTGCTTGATGAAGCGCACGTCGTTGGTTGCCACCAGCGGCGCACCCAGCCGGTCGGCCAGGGCCACGGCAGCGTGCAGGTACTCTTCGTCGCCAGCGCGATTGGTGCGCTGTACCTCGACATAGAAGCGCTCAGGGAACAACGCCATCCAGTCGCGCAGCAACGCCTCGGCGTCATCGGTGCGACCGCCAAGCAAGGCCATGCCGATATCACCCTCGCGGGCCGCAGACAGGGCAATCAGCCCCTCGCTGGCCGGCGCGATCCAGTCACGCTGGATGACCACCAGGCCATTGCGCTGACCATCGACCCAACCGCGCGAGATCAGCTCGGTGAGATTGCGATAGCCCTTGGGGTTCATGGCCAAAAAGCAGATGCGCGACAGCGGTGCTTCCGGGTCTGCACCGGCCAGCCACAGGTCGGCGCCGCAGATCGGCTTGATCCCGGCGCCCATGGCGTTCTTGTAGAACTTCACCAGCGAGCACATGTTGCTCTGGTCGGTAATCGCCACCGCCGGCATGTTCATCCCGGCCAAGGCCTTGGCCAGCGGCTTGATCCGCACCAGGCCATCGACCAGGGAGAATTCGGAGTGCACGCGAAGGTGAACGAAGGAAACCGACATGGAGGGTCCTATAGCAGAGCAAGACAACAAGCGCGGGATTGTACCGCAACAGGCAAAGATTGAGTGGCGCGGTGAAACAATTGGGGCCCCGCAGCGGCCCCAATAAGCGGATCAGATCAGCGAGGTAGAGACGCCCTCACGCGCCTCCCAGGCCGCACGCACCGGCGCGAACGAGCGCCGGTGAATCGGCGTTGGCCCCAACCGTGCCAGTGCTTCCAGATGCACCGGAGTCGGATACCCCTTGTGCCCGCCCATCCCATAACCGGGATAGATCAGCTCGAACGCGCTCATCTCCCGATCACGGGTGACCTTGGCCAAAATCGATGCCGCAGCGATCGCCGGCACCTGGGCATCGCCCTGCACCACCGGCGCCGCTGGCACGGCCAGCTTGGGGCAACGATTGCCGTCGATCAGCGCCAGTTTCGGCGTGATGCTCAAGCCCTCGACCGCGCGCTGCATGGCCAGCATGGTCGCCTGGAGAATGTTCAGGCGGTCGATCTCTTCGACCTCGGCGCGAGCAATGCAAAAGGCCAGGGCCTTTTCACAGATTTCGTCGAACAGCGCCTCGCGCTTGGCCTCGGTGAGCTTCTTCGAGTCGTTCAGGCCCAGGATCGGCCGATTGGGGTCAAGAATCACCGCAGCGGTGACCACCGCGCCGCACAGCGGACCGCGACCGACTTCATCGACGCCGGCGACCAGCTCTTCGACCAGGTTGAAATCCAGCCCCATCTGCATCTAGCGCTGCTCCAGCAAGGCAAGCACCGCCTCTGCCGCCTGGTTCGAGGCGTCACGACGCAAGGTGCGGTGAATCTGATCAAAGCTTTCGGTTTGCTGGCTGCCATCGGCCACCAGTGGGGCCAGGGTCTGCGCCAGGGCCTCGCTGGTCGCAGCGTCCTGCAGCAGCTCGGGCACCAACAGACGCTGAGCCAGCAGGTTGGGCAGCGACACGTACGGGCTCTTCACCAGGCGCTTGAGGATCCAGTAGGTCAACGGTGCCAGGCGATAGGCGACGACCATCGGCCGTTTGTACAGCATCGCCTCCAGCGTCGCCGTGCCCGAAGCGATCAACACCGCGTCGCAGGCTGCCAGCGCTTGGTGCGACTGACCGTCAAGCAAGGTCAAGGGTAGGTCGCGGCCTTCGAGCATCTGTTCAACCTGGGCGCGACGCGCCTGATTGGCACATGGCAGCACGAAGCGCACCCCCGGCACCAACGCTCGCAGGCGCTCGGCGGCATCCATGAACAATGCGCCCAAACGGCCGACTTCACCGCCGCGGCTGCCCGGCATCAGCGCGACCAGAGGCCCCGCGCTCAAACCCAGTTCAGCGCGCGCGGCCTGTCGATCAGCGTCCAGCGGGATGGTATCGGCCAGCGGATGCCCGACAAAGCGCACCGGTACGCCCTGCTCTTCGTAGAACCGCGCCTCGAATGGCAGCAGCGTCAGCATCAGGTCGCAACCTTCACGGATCTTCAGCACCCGCTTCTGCCGCCACGCCCACACCGAAGGGCTAACGTAGTGCACGGTCTTGATCCCGGCCTGACGCAGCTTGAGTTCGATATTGAGGGTGAAATCCGGCGCATCGATGCCGATGAACACATCCGGCTTCTCGGCGATCAGGGTCTGGATCAAGGCCTTGCGGCGCTTGAGCAGCTCGCGCAGGCGCCCCAGCACTTCCACCAGGCCCATCACCGCCAGGCGCTCCATGGGAAAGTACGACTGCATGCCTTCGGCTTCCATCAACGGACCGCCGACACCGATGAACCGCACCTGGGGGTGACGCGCCTTGAGCGCACGCATCAAGCCCGAGCCAAGAATGTCGCCGCTGGCCTCGCCCGCGACCAACGCTACGCAGAGCTGGCCCATGTCAGCGAGTGATGCCGCGAGCGGAATTCACGATCGACTCACGGAACAGCGCAACCTCAGGGTGTTGGCTGGCGAGCTCTTCGAGCTCTTTGAGCGCGTCTTCAACCGTCAGGCCTTGGCGATAGACAGTCTTGTAGGCGCGTCGCAACGCATGGATCACTTCATCGCTGAAGCCACGACGGCGCATACCCTCGAAGTTCATGCTGCGCGCTTCGGCAGGGCTGCCGAACACGGTGACGAAGGCTGGTACGTCTTTGCCGATCGCGGTGCCCATGCCAGAAAACGCATGCGCGCCGATATGGCAGTACTGATGCACCAGGGTGTAACCGGACAGGATCGCCCAGTCGCCAACGTGCACATGGCCCGCCAGTGCAGTGTTATTGACCAGGATGCAATGATTGCCGATCACGCTGTCGTGGCCGATGTGGGCATAAGCCATGATCAGGTTGTGATCGCCCAGGGTGGTTTCCGCGCGGTCCTGGATGGTGCCACGGTGGATGGTCACGCCTTCGCGAATGACATTGTGGTCGCCAATCACCAGGCGCGTGGCCTCTCCCTTGTACTTGAGGTCAGGGGTGTCTTCACCAATCGAGGAAAACTGGTAGATGCGGTTGTGCTTGCCGATCCGGGTCGGCCCTTTGAGCACAACGTGCGGGCCGATGACGGTGCCCTCCCCGACTTCGACATCGGGCCCTACGATCGACCAAGGGCCCACCTCGACGCCTTCGGCCAGCTTGGCCGTAGGATCGATGATCGCCCGCGGATCAATCGAATTCATAGGGAACGTTCCGCGCAGGTAATTTCAGCCGAGCAGACTGGCTTGCCATCGACCAGGGCGCTGCACTCGAACTTCCAGATCTTGCTCTTGCGGCTGAGGAACTTGGCTTCCAGCACCAGTTGATCGCCCGGCAGTACCGGCTGACGGAAACGCAGCTTGTCGGAGCCGACGAAATAGTAGAGCGTGCCATCGGCAGGCTTGGCGTCAAGCATCTTGAATCCGAGAATCCCGGCCGCCTGGGCCATCGCCTCGATGATCAGCACGCCCGGCATGATTGGATGCGCGGGGAAATGGCCATTGAAGAACGGCTCATTGATGCTGACATTCTTGTAGGCACGAATGCTCTGGGCCTCGAAGTCCAGCTCCGTCACACGGTCCACCAACAGGAACGGGTAACGGTGAGGCAGGTATTCGCGAATCTCGTTGATGTCCATCATTTCGGGGGGAGCCTGTAATAAGAATAGGGAGCGCAGGTGCTGACCACACGCTCCTTTTGCAATCCAAAGAGGAGCCAGCTAGCGACGGTTCACTCTTGCTCAGGAAATGGTATCAGCCTTCTGATGTCGGCTGGCCACCTGAGGTCACGGTATCGACACGTTTTTCCAGTTGCTGGAGACGCTTGGCCATCTCGTCCAGCTGACGAATGCGCGCCGCGCTTTTGCGCCAATCGCCCAAGGTCTGCATGGCCGTACCCGAAGAATAGCCACCCGGCTCGGTGATCGAACGGGTAACCATGGTCATGCCGGAGACGAATACGTTGTCGCACACATCGATATGACCGACCATGCCAACGCCGCCGGCGATGGTGCAATGCTTGCCGATGCGGGTGCTACCAGAAATGCCGACACAGGCCGCCATCGCGGTGTGGTCGCCAATCTGCACGTTGTGGGCGATCTGGATCTGGTTATCCAGCTTGACCCCGTCACCAATGCGCGTGTCCGACAGCGCGCCGCGGTCGACCGCAGTGTTCACCCCGATCTCGACGTCGTCGCCAATGGTCACGCCGCCGATCTGGGCGATCTTGCGCCAAACGCCCTTCTCGTTGGCAAAGCCGAAGCCTTCACCGCCGATCACGGCGCCGGACTGAATGGTCACGCGCTGGCCGATGGTCACGTCGTGATACAACGTGACCCGCGGCGCCAACCAGCCACCTTCACCAATCACGCAGCGAGCACCGATGAAGCAGTGCGCGCCGACGGTTACGTTGGCCGCAATCTGCGCACCGCTTTCGATCACCGCGAACGGTCCGATGCTGGCGCTGGCGTCCACCTGGGCATCTTCGGCAACCACGGCGCTGGGATGAATACCCGCCACAGCCTTGGGCTTGGGATCGAACAGATGGGAGATGCGTGCATAGGCAAGGTAAGGATCAGCAACGATCAGCGCATTGCCTGCGTAACCTTCGGCATCCGCGGCCTTGAGCAGTACCGCCGCAGCCTGGGCGTTATCCAGGTACTTGCGGTACTGCGGATTGGCCAGGAAGCTCAACTGCCCGGGACCGGCCTCCTGCAAGGTGGCCAGGCCGGTGATTTGCAGCGACTCGGGCCCCTTGAGGGTGGCGCCGAGCGCCTCGGCCAGTTGGCCGAGCGTCATGGTCAGGGTCATATCAACGGGCTTGGTTCATGCGCTCGATGACTTGGCGAGTGATGTCGTACTGCGGTTTGACATCGATCACTGCGCCGCGCTCGAGCACCAGGTCAAAGCCACCCTTCTTGATCACTTCTTCCACAGCGCCGTCCAGCTTAGGCTTGAGCTGCTTGAGCATGTCACGGTCGGCAACGGCCTTGGCTTCGTTGAGTTCCTTGGACTGGAACTGGAAGTCACGGGCTTTTTGCTTGAATTCGAGCTCCAGGCGCTCACGCTCTTGCTGCTGCATCTTATCGCCGCCCTTGATCAGACGGTCCTGGATGCCCTTGGCGCTGCTTTCCAGGCTCTTGAGCTTGGTCAGCTGTGGGCCGAACTTCTTCTCCGCATCCACTGCGTACTTTTTCGCAGCGTCCGACTCGAGCAGTGCCATCTGGTAGTTCAGCACGGCAACTTTCATTTCGGCGAAAGCCGGGGTGGCGACCAGCGCCGCGGCCATAACGGCCATTTGAGTCAACTTACGCACGATGCACTCCTGAATAAACCGTTGTCGTTAAGCGAGGGCCGACCTTAGAAGGTCTGGCCCAGAGAGAATTGGAACACCTGGGTATCGGCTTCGTCCGGCTTCTTGATCGGCATCGCCAGGCTGAAGCTCAACGGGCCCAAGGCCGTAATCCAGGTCACGCCCAGGCCGACCGAGCTGGCCAGGCCAGACAGGCCGACTTTCTCGCAATCAGGCTTGGAGCCGCAATTGGTGTCGAACACGTTACCCACATCCCAGAACACGGAAGTACGCAGCGAGCGCTGGTCCTTGACGAACGGCAGCGGGAACAGCAACTCGACACCACCTTGAACCAGCACGTTACCACCGAATGGCAGCGGATCCTGATCCGGGTCGGCGACAGTGCCTTGGTTGCCGGTAACGCCCGCACCACGGCTTGGCGTACTACGTGGACCCAGGCTGCTGTCCTTGAAGCCACGCACCGAGTTGAAACCACCCGCGTAGTAGTTCTCGTAGAACGGCAGGCCGGAAGTGCCGCCGAAGCCGTCGCCGTAACCCAACTCAGTGTGCAGACGCAGGGTGTAGTCGTTGTTGATTGGCTTGAACAGCTGGCCGCGGTAGTCGAGCTTGTAGAACGACAGGTCGCTGCCCGGCACTGTGGTTTCCAGGGTCAGGCTTTGCGAATGACCACGGGTTGCCAGCACGCCTTTGTTCAGGGTCGACTCGGACCAACCGACCGACGCCTTGAAGTTGAGGAAGTTATCGCCTTCCTTCTCGACGAAGTCGAAGATCTCGTCAACGGTGTAACGGCCAGTCTTGAGTTTGTCCTGCTGTACGGTCAGGCCGTAGGTCAGACGCGACGTTTCGCTGATCGGGTAACCGATGCTGACACCAGCGCCCAGGCTGTCTACTGCGTAGCTGGCTACGTCGACGTCGAGGTCGTCGTAGTCGGTGCTGCGGTAGAAGGCGTTGTAACCCAGGCTGACGCCATCGGCAGTCCAGTAGGGGTCAACGAAGCCGAAGTTGTAGCGGGTCTGGTATTCGCTTCGGGTCAGGCCGATCGACACCTTGTTACCGGTACCCAGGAAGTTGGTCTGGCTGATCGAGCCACCGAGGATCAGGCCCGCGCTCTGGGCGAAACCGACGCTGGCGGTGATCGAGCCGGAAGCCTGCTCTTCAACGCTGTAGTTGACGTCGACCTGGTCGTCGGTGCCTGGCACTGGCGGGGTCTCGACGTTGACTTCCTTGAAGAAGCCCAGGCGCTCCAGACGGGTCTTGGACTGGTCGATCAGGTAGGTTGACGCCCAGCCTCCTTCCATCTGGCGCATTTCGCGACGCAGCACTTCGTCTTCGGTCTTGGTGTTCCCGCGGTAGTTGATGCGGTTGACGTAGGCACGCTTACCCGGGTCGACCACGAACATGATGTCGACGGTGTGGTCTTCATCGTTCGGTTGCGGCACGCCGTTGACGTTGGCGAAGGTATAGCCTTCGTTACCCAGGCGACGGGTGATCAGGTCGGACGTGGTGGTCATCACCTTGCGCGAGAACACCTGGCCAGGCTGCACCAGCAGCAGCGACTTGACCTGGTCTTCCGGCACCTTGAGGTCGCCGGACAGCTTCACGTCACGAACGGTGTACTTCTCACCTTCGTTGATGTTGACGGTGATGTACACGTGCTTCTTGTCCGGGGTAATCGATACCTGGGTCGAAGCGATGTCCATGTTGATGTAGCCGCGGTCCAGGTAGTAGGAACGCAGGCGCTCCAGATCACCGGAGAGTTTTTCGCGGGCATACTTGTCGTCGTTCTTGAAGAACGACAGCCAGTTGGTGGTCTTGAGCTCGAACAGTTGACCAAGTTCTTCATCATCGAAAACGGTGTTGCCCACCACGTTGATGTGCTGGATGGCAGCGACCGTGCCTTCGTTGATCTTGATCTTCAGGCCAACGCGGTTGCGCGGCTGCGGCACCACCTCGGCGTCGACTTCAGCCGAGTAGCGGCCCTGGGCCACGTACTGGCGCTGCAGCTCGTTACGCACACCTTCAAGGGTGGCGCGCTGGAAGATTTCGCCTTCGGCCAGGCCCGACTGCTTCAGACCTTTCATCAGGTCTTCGGTGCTGATCGCCTTGTTGCCTTCGATCTCGATGCTCGACACCGACGGGCGCTCGACCACGTTGATGATCAGGACATTGCCGTCGCGGCTCAGCTGGATGTCCTGGAAGAAGCCGGTCTTGAACAGCGAGCGGGTGGAGTCCACCAGGCGACGGTCGTCGACCTGATCGCCCACGTTCAGGGGCAAGGCGCCGAACACGCTGCCGGCGGAAACCCGCTGCAGGCCGTTGACACGAATATCGGAGATGGTGAAGGACTCGGCGTGAACTTCAGCGATCATCAGTGCGGAGAGGACCGCAGTTAGCAGCAGACGTTTCATGAAGTCCTTTTATTCCAACTGGCAATAAACAACCTGCCGCGAAAGGGCGGCAGGTTCGCAATGCGAAGCTTTTATAGTCGACCCAGATCGTTGATCAGGGCGAGCAACATCACCCCTATGACCAAACTGATACCGATCTGGACCCCCCAACCTTGCACCCGATCCGACAGCGGACGACCGCGCGCCAACTCGATCAGGTAGAACAGCAAATGCCCCCCATCCAGTACGGGAATGGGCAGCAGGTTAAGAACCCCCAGGCTTATGCTCAGGTAGGCCAGGAAATTCAGGAAATCCCCAACGCCCGACTGGGCTGAAGCGCCCGCCACTTTAGCAATGGTTATCGGTCCGCTCAAGTTTTTTACCGAGAGCTCCCCGAACAGCATTTTCTTCAGCGATTCAAGGGTCAGTATGCTCATGTTCCAGGTACGCGAGAGGCCCTCGCCCACCGCTTCGAGCGGCCCATAGCTGACTTCGCGGAGCATCTTGGCGGGCCATTCGCCACCTTTGACGCCAGCCCCGAGGTAGCCACCGGAGGCTTGACCTTCGCCTTTACGGGCCAAGGTCACCGGGATATCCAGCACCGCGCCGTCACGCTCGACGCGCAATTGCACCTTGGCCTCGGGACGAGCACGGACACTGTCGACCACTTGTTGCCAGTCGTTCAGGGCAGCGCCATCCAGGCTCAGCAGCTTGTCACCGGTCTTGAGCCCGGCAGCCGCAGCCGGCCCCTTCGGATCGATCTCGGCCAGCACCGGGCTGATTACTGGACGCCAGGGGCGCAAGCCCAGCGACTGGATCGGGTCAGGCTCATCCGCGCCTTTGAGCCATTGATCGAGCTTGATCTCGTGCTGACGCTCGGCTGTGGCGCCTTCATCGAGAACGCCAACACGCAGCACACCGCTTTCGCCAAGACGCCGTACCAACTGCAGATTGACCGCGGACCAACCATTGGTCGCCTTACCGTCAACCGAAACGATTTCTTGACCTGCGACCAAGCCAGCAGAAGCGGCCAGGCTCGCGGGCTCAACGGCACCAATCACCGGGCGCACCTGCTGAGTGCCGAGCATGGCCAGGGCCCAGAAGAACACGATGGCCAGGAGGAAGTTGGCAATAGGCCCGGCAGCAACGATGGCGATACGCTGCCCTACCGGCTTGCGATTGAACGATTGATCGACCAGCGCAGGCGGCACGTCGCCCTCGCGCTCGTCGAGCATCTTGACGTAGCCACCCAGCGGAATCGCCGCGACGACGAACTCGGTGCCATGGCGGTCGTGCCAGCGCAGCAGCGGCGTGCCGAAGCCGACCGAGAAACGCAGCACCTTGACCCCACAACGGCGGGCCACCCAGAAGTGGCCGAACTCATGGAAAGTGACAAGTACACCCAGCGCCACCAGGGTGCCGATAATCATGTAGAGCGCAGTCATATCCATCTCCGAATGACGTTCAGCACAACTCTGGAGCCACTACGCATCAGCGAGCGTGACGCCGCAACCATTCACGGGACAGCTCCCGGGCACGCTGGTCGGCAGCAAACACCGCATCCAGCGAGGGCAATGACACCACCGGCTCCTGGTCGAGCACCTGTTCGATCATACCCGCGATCTCCGGGAAGCGGATACGCCGCTGGAGAAATGCCTCGACCGCCACTTCATTGGCCGCATTGAGTACCGCCGGGGCGCTATTACCCGCCTCGGCCGCCTGGCGCGCCAGGCGCAGGCAAGGGAAGCGCTGCTCGTCGGGGGCCTGGAAGTCCAGGCGAGCTACCGCGAACAGATCCAGCGGGGCAACCCCGGAGTCGATCCTTTGCGGCCAGGCCAGGGCGTTGGCGATGGGGGTGCGCATGTCCGGGTTACCCAACTGGGCCAGCACCGAGCCATCGACATAATCCACCAGCGAGTGGATCACGCTCTGGGGATGCACCACCACTTCCACCTGCGCCGGCGCCGCATCGAACAGCCAGCAGGCTTCGATCAGCTCCAGGCCTTTATTCATCATGCTCGCCGAATCGACGGAAATCTTGCGCCCCATCGACCAGTTGGGGTGCGCGCACGCTTGTTCTGGAGTGACATGCTCAAGCTCGGCTGCCGACGCTTCGCGGAACGGCCCACCAGAGGCGGTCAGCAGGATGCGGCGCACCCCCACAGCACTCAAGCCCTGGGCATAATTGCCCGGCAGGCACTGGAAGATGGCGTTGTGCTCGCTGTCGATGGGCAGCAGTACCGCGCCACTGCGCCGCACGGCGTCCATGAACAGCGCGCCGGACATCACCAGGGCTTCTTTATTGGCCAGCAAGACCTTCTTGCCCGCCTCGACTGCCGCCAGGGTTGGCCGCAGGCCGGCAGCGCCGACAATCGCCGCCATCACCGCATCCACGTCGCTGGCAGCGGCCACTTGGCAAAGCCCCGCCTCGCCTTCCAGTACTTCGGTGACGCTACCCGCGGCACTCAGACCAGCACGCAAACGGCTAGCGGCCTCTGCGCTCGGCACCACGGCGTAGACCGGACGATGACGCAGGCACAGGGCCAGCAACTCATCCACCTGCGAGTAACCGCTCAGGGCGAACACCTGGTAACGCTCAGGATGACGGGCGATCACATCCAGCGTGCTAAGGCCGATCGAGCCGGTGGCACCCAGCACCGTAATGCGTTGCACTCGGCTCACATGACACCCCATTCAGCAGCCCAGAGCAGCACGGCGAACATCGGAATCGCGGCGGTCAGGCTGTCGATGCGATCGAGCACGCCGCCATGCCCAGGCAGCAGATTGCTGCTGTCCTTGATCCCTTCGCGGCGCTTGAACATGCTTTCGGTGAGGTCGCCGACCACCGAGGCCATGACTACCACCACGGCGCCCAGCAAGCCCAGCAGCAACTGGCCGATGCTCCACTCGCGCACCAGGCCGACACCCAGCGCAATCAGCAGGCTGACGGTGAGGCCACCATAGACGCCCTCCCAGCTCTTGCCTGGACTGACCTGCGGGGCCAGCTTGCGCTTGCCAAAGGCTCGACCGGAGAAATACGCGCCGATATCGGCGGCCCAGACCAGCACCATGACCGACAGGATCAGGCCGTTCCCCAGCGGCCAATGCTTGAGCAGCACCAACCCCTGCCACGCCGGCAGCAACACCAGCAGACCAATCAACAGACGGCAAGCGGCGCTGCTCCACAGCTCGCTGCTACGCGGATACGTCAGTACCAGCCAGGTGGCCAACCCCCACCAGATCACCGAAGCGCCGAGCACCCAGGGCGCCAGGTCCGGCATCAGGTACAGCAGCATCAGCGCCCCGGCAACCACCGCGGCGTAGGCAATGCGCAGCGGCTGGGCCATCAGCCCAGCCAAGCGTGCCCATTCCCAGGCGCCAAGCGTTACTACGAAGCCGATGAAGAGGGCGAAATCCCCGCCATTGAGCAGGAAGAAGCCACCCAGCGCGATCGGCAGCAGGATCAGCGCGGTTATGATGCGTTGTTTAAGCATTAAGCACGAGCTCCAGCCTCGACCTGCTCGCTGGTCTTACCAAAGCGGCGCTGGCGCGAAGCGAAATCGGCCAGGGCGGTACGCATGGCCTCGTGTTTGAAGTCCGGCCAGAACAGGTCGGAGAAATACAGCTCGGCATAGGCCAGCTGCCACAGCAGGAAATTGCTGATGCGGTGCTCGCCACCGGTCCGGATACACAAGTCAGGCAACGGCAGATCGCCCGTCGACAGGCAGGTCTGCAACAAGCCAGGGGTGATGTCGTCCGGGCGCAGATGACCGGCCTGGACCTCACGGGCCAACCGCTGGGCGGCCTGGGCGATGTCCCACTGACCACCGTAGTTGGCGGCGACCTGGAGAATGAAGCGATTACTCCCCGCAGTCGCAGCCTCGGCCTCGCGCATGGCTGCTTGCAGTTCCGGATGGAAGCGCGAGCGATCACCAATGATGCGCAGGCTGATGTTGTTCTCGTTGAGGCGCCGAGCTTCGCGGCGCAAGGCCGTGAAGAACAGCTCCATCAACGCGCCGACTTCTTCCGCCGGACGCTGCCAGTTTTCACTGGAGAAGGCGAACAGGGTCAGCACCTCGACCCCAGCCTCGGCACAGACCTCAATCACCGCACGCACGGCATCGACGCCTGCTTTGTGACCGGCAACGCCGGGCAGCAGACGCTTCTTCGCCCAGCGATTGTTGCCGTCCATGATGATCGCAACGTGGCGCGGCACCGAGGACGGTGCCGCTTGCTTGGTCTTATCCATGAAGAAAACCCTGGCCTCAGACGGCCATCAGGTCCTTCTCCTTGGCTTTCACGGCGACTTCGATCTCGGCCACGAACTTGTCGGTCAGCTTCTGGATGTCATCAGCGGCGCGACGCTCTTCGTCTTCGCTGATTTCCTTTTCCTTGACCAGGTCCTTGAGCTGGCTCAGGGCGTCACGACGGATGTTACGCACAGCGATACGACCGTCTTCTGCCGCGTCACGCGCCTGCTTGGTGAAGCCCTTGCGGGTTTCTTCGGTCAGCGGCGGCATGTTGATCAGCAGCAGTTCGCCAAGGTTGGTCGGGTTCAGGTTCAGGCCTGCACTGCCAATCGCCTTGTCGACCGCGCCGAGCATGTTGCGCTCGAAAGCGACGACCTGCAGGGTGCGCGAATCCTTGACGGTGATGTTGGCCACTTGCTTGATAGGCGTGTCGGCGCCGTAGTAAGGCACCATCACACCTTCCAGAATGCTCGGGTGGGCGACACCGGTGCGGATACGGCTGAACGCATGCTGGAGCGACTCCAGCGACTTGGTCATGCGTTCCTGAGCATCTTTCTTGATTTCGTTGATCATGCTTGGCCTTCCTCGATCAAAGTACCTTCAGCGCCACCCACCACGATGTTCAGCAGGGCGCCAGGTTTGTTCATGTTGAATACCCGCAATGGCATCTTGTGGTCGCGGCACAGGCAGATTGCGGTCAGGTCCATCACACCAAGCTTGCGATCCAAGACCTCATCATAGGTGAGGTGATCGAACTTCTCGGCATGCGGATCCTTGAATGGATCGGCAGTGTACACACCGTCGACCTTGGTCGCCTTCAGCACCACATCAGCATCGATTTCGATGGCACGCAGGCAGGCTGCGGAGTCGGTGGTGAAGAACGGGTTGCCGGTACCGGCGGAGAAAATTACCACATCCCCGGAGTTGAGGTGGCGAATAGCTTTGCGACGATCGTAATGATCGGTGACGCCAACCATGGAAATGGCCGACATGACCAGGGCCGGGATGTTCGAACGCTCGAGGGCGTCGCGCATGGCCAGGGCGTTCATCACGGTGGCAAGCATGCCCATGTGGTCGCCAGTAACGCGATCCATGCCGGCTGCGCTAAGCGCTGCGCCGCGGAACAGGTTGCCGCCACCGATGACCAGGCCTACCTGGACACCGATACCGACCAACTGGCCCACTTCCAGGGCCATACGATCCAATACTTTCGGGTCGATCCCGAACTCTTCCGAGCCCATCAGGGCCTCGCCGCTAAGTTTGAGCAAAATGCGTTTATAGCGAGGTTGGCGACCACTCACCTGCTGAGCCATTGCGAGTCTCTCCTGCGGCGTCTTTAAGAAAATTCTGCGCGGGCTGGATACAGCCTGCTAACTGTAGCGTGGCGCTGCTTCAGCGCCAGCGGAGCCAGGTCGGATAAACCCGGCACCGGTTTGACAAAGAGGCTGCGCGCGTGAGCGGGCAGCCTCTTTGGGGCGACAGACGGAGTCTGTCTTACTGCTTGGCAGCAGCCAGCTGAGCGGCAACTTCTTCAGCGAAGTTGTCAACTGGCTTCTCGATGCCTTCGCCGACTTTGAAGTAGGTGAAGGAAACGATTTCAGCACCGGCTTTCTTGGCCAGTTCGCCGACCTTGATCTCCGGGTTCATGACGAAGGCTTGCTCTTTCAGCGAGGCTTCGGCTTTGAACTTGGTGATACGACCGTTGATCATGTTCTCAACGATGTTCTCAGGCTTGCCAGCGATTTTGTCGGCGTTCAGCTGCAGGAAGACAGCCTTCTCGCGCTCGATGGCTTCGGCGGAGATTTCCGACGAATCCAGGAACTCTGGGTTCGACGCAGCAACGTGCATGGCGATTTCTTTGGCCAGCTGGACGTCGCCGCCCTTCAGGACCACAGCCACACCGATCTTGTTGCCGTGCAGGTAGGTACCGACCACGTCGCCTTCGACGCGCACCAGGCGGCGAATGTTGACGTTCTCGCCGCACTTGGCAACCAGGGCTTCGCGAGCGGCTTCACGGGAAGCGATCAGCGGAGCTGCGTCGGTCAGCTTCTCGGCGAAGGCTTGCTCAACGCTTTCAGCGACGAAGTTCTTGAAGTCGTCTTGCAGGGCCAGGAAGTCGGTCTGCGAGTTGACTTCCAGCAGAACGGCTACCTTGTCGTCGGCCTTGATGGCGATAGCGCCTTCAGCGGCAACGTTGCCAGCCTTCTTGGCGGCCTTGATGGCGCCCGAGGCACGCATATCGTCAATGGCTTTCTCGATGTCGCCGCCAGCCTTTTCCAAGGCCTTTTTGCAATCCATCATGCCTTCGCCGGTACGCTCGCGCAGTTCTTTTACCAGCGCTGCAGTAATTGCTGCCATTTCAAAATCCTCTTGGAAAGTTTTTCAACCATTCCACCCGCTCGTCACGGGCGTTCAATTCTGTAAATCCACTGTCTTCTCGCCTGCGAAAAACATGATGCGGCGCTAATGCTGACAGGAGGATTTCAGGTGGCAAAAAGGGGGCCAAGCCCCCTTTTCGCGTGCTAAGTAGACGCCAGGCGTCAATTACTCAGCAGCTGGTGCCGCCGCTTCTTCAGCGTAGACTTCGGTGCCGCCAGCAACGTTGTTGCGGCCGCGGATGACAGCGTCAGCCATCGAAGTCATGTACAGCTCGATGGCGCGGATGGCGTCGTCGTTGCCTGGGATGATGTAATCAACACCTTCCGGGCTGCTGTTGGTATCGACAACGCCGATAACCGGGATGCCCAGCTTGTTAGCTTCGGTGATCGCGATGCGCTCGTGATCAACGTCGATAACGAACAGAGCGTCAGGCAGACCGCCCATATCCTTGATACCACCCAGGCTGCGGTCCAGCTTCTCCAGATCGCGCGAACGCATCAGAGCTTCTTTCTTGGTCAGCTTGGTGAAGGTACCATCTTCGGCCTGGGTTTCCAGGTCACGCAGACGCTTGATCGAAGCGCGGATGGTTTTGTAGTTGGTCAGCATGCCGCCCAACCAGCGGTGATCAACGTATGGCGAACCGCAACGAGCTGCTTGCTCGGCGACCAGTTTGCCGGCGGAACGCTTGGTGCCGACGAACAGGATCTTGTTCTTGCCCTGGGCCAGGCGCTCTACGAACGACAGAGCGTCGTTGAACATTGGCAGGGTTTTTTCCAGGTTGATGATGTGGATCTTGTTACGCGCGCCGAAAATGTATTTACCCATTTTCGGGTTCCAGTAACGGGTCTGGTGACCGAAGTGCACACCGGCCTTCAGCATATCGCGCATGTTGACTTGGGACATGATAGTTCCTTGATAAGTCGGGTTGGGCCTCCACGTATCCCAATGACCAACCCGCGAAGCCGAAGCGTTCGGGGCACCCAGGCCATCGTGTCGACACGTGTGTGGGTTTAAGCTTGCCGGGACCTCCCGGAAAGCGGCGCATTTTATACCACAGACCGCGCACGAACGGAACCCGAATACTGTCTCGTCCGTCAGCGGCTTTTGCAGCCAGCGGCCAATCGCGCCAAAATGCCTCCAATAGACCGCAGCAACAGCGTCTTTATCCCGACAGATCGACGCCCTGCTCTGCTAGAATCCGGCCTTTCCCGTTTGTTCGCGCCCCATGTGGCGCCGTAGAGAGCCTGTAATGACCGTTACCATCAAGACCGCAGAAGACATCGAGAAGATGCGCATCGCCGGCCGCCTGGCCGCTGAAGTGCTGGAAATGATCGAAGAGCACGTCAAGCCCGGTGTCACCACCGAAGAGCTCGACCGCCTGTGCCATGACTATATCGTCAACGTCCAACAGGCCATCCCGGCGCCGCTCAACTACAAGGGCTACCCCAAGTCGATCTGCACCTCGATCAACCACGTGGTCTGCCATGGCATTCCCAATGACAAGCCCTTGAAGAACGGCGACACGCTGAACATCGACGTCACCGTGATCAAGGACGGCTACCACGGCGACACCAGCCGCATGTTCCATGTCGGCACGGTCCCGGTATGGGCCGAGCGCCTGTCGCAAGTCACCCAGGAATGCATGTACAAGGCCATCGAGCTGGTCAAGCCAGGCTGCCGCCTGGGTGACATCGGCGAAGTGATCCAGAAACACGCCGAGAAGAACGGTTTCTCGGTGGTGCGCGAGTTCTGCGGCCACGGCATCGGCAAGGTGTTCCATGAAGAGCCGCAGATCCTGCACTACGGCCGCGCGGGTACCGGCATGGAGCTCAAGGAAGGCATGACTTTCACCATCGAGCCGATGATCAACCAGGGCAAGGCTGACACCAAGGTACTGGGCGACGGCTGGACCGCCATCACCAAGGACCGCAAGCTCTCGGCGCAGTGGGAACACACCCTGGTGGTGACGGCTACCGGTTACGAAATCTTCACCCTGCGCAAAGACGACACCATCCCCCGTACGTCGGCCTAATACCTTCAGGAAAGCGACTCGATGCCCCAGGTGGATCCCGAGCTGTTCGACCGCGGCCAGTTCCAGGCGGAACTGGCGCTCAAGGCAAGCCCCATCGCGGCTTTCAAGAAGGCCATCCGCCTGGCCCGCGAGGTGCTCGACAAGCGCTTTCGCGAAGGCCGCGAGATCCGCCGGCTGATCGAGGACCGCGCCTGGTTCGTCGACAACATCCTGCAGCAGGCCTGGAACCAGTTCGAATGGCAGGACCCTAGCGGCATCGCCCTGATCGCCGTGGGCGGCTACGGACGCGGCGAACTGCACCCGTTCTCCGACATCGACCTGCTGATCCTGCTCGATGGCGCCGAACACGAACAGTACCGCGAAGCCATCGAAGGTTTTCTGACCCTGCTCTGGGACATCGGCCTGGAAGTTGGCCAGAGCGTACGCAGCGTCGAGGAATGCGCCGAGCAGGCCCGCGCCGACCTGACGGTGATCACCAACCTGATGGAAAGCCGCACCATTGCCGGCCCAGAGCCCCTGCGCCAGCGCATGCTCGAGGTGACCAGCACCACTGCTATGTGGCCGAGCAAGGAGTTTTTCCTGGCCAAGCGCGCCGAGCTCAAGGCCCGCCACCACAAGTACAACGACACCGAGTACAACCTCGAGCCCAACGTCAAAGGCTCACCCGGCGGCCTGCGCGACATCCAGACCGTGCTCTGGGTCGCCCGTCGCCAGTACGGCACACTCAACCTGCACGCCCTGGCTGGCGAAGGTTTCCTGCTGGAGAGCGAAAACGAACTGCTCGCCTCCTCCCAGGCCTTCCTCTGGCGGGTGCGCTACGCCCTGCACATGCTTGCCGGACGCGCCGAAGACCGCCTGCTGTTCGACCACCAGCGCAGCATCGCCGCGTTGCTTGGTTTCAGCGATGACAACCCCAAGCGCGCCATCGAGCAGTTCATGCAGCAGTACTACCGGGTGGTGATGAGCATCAGCCAGCTGTGCGACCTGATCATCCAGCACTTCGAGGAAGTCATCCTCGCTGACGACGACAGTGGCACCACCCAACCGCTCAACGCTCGCTTTCGCCTGCACGATGGTTATATAGAAGCGGTCAGTCCCAACGTGTTCAAACGCACGCCGTTCGCCATGCTGGAGATCTTCGTGCTGATGGCCCAGCACCCGGAGATCAAGGGTGTGCGCGCCGACACCGTGCGTCTGTTGCGCGAGCATCGCCATCTGATCGATGACAACTTCCGCAACGATATCCGCAATACCAGCTTGTTCATCGAGCTGTTCAAGTGCGAGATCGGCATCCACCGCAACCTGCGCCGGATGAACCGCTACGGCATTCTCGGCCGCTACTTGCCGGAGTTCGGCCTGATCGTCGGGCAGATGCAGCATGACCTGTTCCACATCTATACGGTCGATGCGCACACCCTCAACCTGATCAAGCACCTGCGCAAGCTGCAGTACACCCCGGTTTCGGAGAAATTCCCGCTGGCCAGCAAGCTCATGGGCCGCCTGCCCAAACCCGAGCTGATCTACCTGGCCGGGCTCTACCATGACATCGGCAAGGGTCGCCAGGGCGATCATTCCGAACTCGGCGCGGTCGACGCCCAGGCCTTTGGCGAGCGCCACCAGCTGCCAACCTGGGATACCCGGCTGATCGTCTGGCTGGTACAGAACCACCTGGTGATGTCGACCACTGCCCAGCGCAAGGACCTGTCCGACCCGCAAGTGATCAACGACTTCGCCCTGCACGTGGGCGACGAGACGCGCCTGGACTACCTGTATGTGCTGACCGTGGCCGACATCAACGCCACCAACCCCAGTCTGTGGAACTCCTGGCGCGCCAGCCTGCTGCGCCAGCTCTATACCGAGACCAAGCGCGCACTGCGCCGGGGCCTGGAGAACCCGCTGGACCGCGAAGAGCAGATCCGCCAGACACAGAGCGCCGCGCTCGACATCCTGATCCGCGAAGGCACCGATCCGGACGACGTCGAGCAACTGTGGTCGCAACTGGGCGATGATTACTTCCTCAAGCACACCGCCGCCGACGTGGCCTGGCACAGCGATGCGATTCTGCAGCAGCCGGCCGATGGCGGCCCATTGGTGCTGATCAAGGAAACCACCCAGCGTGAATTCGAGGGTGGCACGCAGATCTTCATCTATGCCCCCGACCAGCACGACTTCTTCGCCGTGACCGTGGCAGCGATGTCCCAGCTCAACCTGAACATCCATGATGCGCGGATCATCACCTCGAGCAGCCAGTTCACCCTCGACACCTACATTGTCCTGGACAACGATGGCGGCTCGATCGGCGATAACCCCCAGCGGGTCAAGCAGATCCGCGAGGGCCTGACCGAGGCCCTGCGCAACCCCGAGGACTACCCGACCATCATCCAGCGCCGGGTGCCGCGCCAGCTCAAGCACTTCACCTTTGCCCCGCAGGTGACCATTCACAACGATGCCCAGCGTCCGGTGACCATCCTCGAGATCATCGCCCCTGATCGCCCAGGCCTGCTGGCGCGGATCGGGCGGATCTTCCTGGAGTTCGACCTGTCGTTGCAGAACGCCAAGATCGCCACCCTCGGCGAGCGCGTGGAAGACGTGTTTTTCATTACCGACGCCGACAACCAGCCGCTGTCCGATCCACAGCTATGCAGCCGCCTGCAGGAAGCGATCATTCAGCAGTTGCAAAAAGGCCAGGCCAGCGATGCCAGCCCTACCCGCGTGACCTTCTAACGATTGACGAGACCTTGCGCCGATGAACCATGCCTTGACCCAGCTTCAGCCCTACCCGTTCGAGAAACTCCGCGCCCTCCTGGGCAGCGTGCAGCCGGCGGCGGACAAACGTGCCATCGCCCTGTCGATCGGCGAGCCGAAGCACGAATCGCCGGCGTTCGTCGCCAAGGCCCTGGCCGACAACCTCGACAAGCTGGCGGTGTACCCCAGCACCCTCGGCCTGCCGGCGCTGCGCCAGGCGATTGGCCAGTGGTGCGAACAGCGCTTCGGCGTGCCAACCGGCTGGCTGGATGCCGACCGCCATATCCTGCCGGTCAACGGCACCCGGGAGGCGCTGTTCGCCTTCACCCAGGCAGTGGTCAACCGCGCCGATGACGGCCTGGTGATCAGCCCCAATCCGTTCTACCAGATCTACGAAGGCGCAGCCCTGCTTGCCGGTGCCACCCCGCACTACCTGCCGTGCCTGGAAGACAACGGCTTCAATCCGGATTTCGACGCAGTGCCGGCAGAGGTGTGGCAGCGCTGCCAGATCCTGTTCCTGTGCTCCCCAGGCAACCCCACTGGTGCCCTGGTGCCAATGGACACCCTGAAAAAGCTGATTGCCCTGGCCGATGAGCACGACTTCGTGATTGCCGCCGACGAGTGCTACAGCGAGCTGTATTTCGACGAAGACGCGCCACCACCGGGCCTGCTGAGCGCCTGCGCCGAGCTTGGTCGTAGCGATTTCAAACGCTGCGTGGTGTTCCACAGCCTGTCCAAGCGCTCCAACCTGCCAGGCCTGCGCTCGGGCTTCGTCGCCGGCGACGCCGAGATCATCAAGCCATTCCTGCTGTACCGCACCTACCACGGCTGCGCCATGCCAGTGCAAACCCAGCTGGCCAGCGTCGCCGCCTGGCAGGATGAAGCCCACGTACGCGCCAACCGCGACCAATACCGGGCCAAGTACGATGCGGTGCTGGATATCCTTCAACCGGTATTGGACGTTCAGCGTCCGGACGGCAGCTTCTACCTGTGGGCCAAGGTGCCGGGCTGCGATGCAGAATTCACCCGCGACCTGTTCCAAGCCCAGCACGTGACCGTGGTGCCGGGCTCGTACCTGTCGCGAGAGGTGGATGGGGTCAACCCAGGTGCAGGCCGAGTGCGCATGGCGCTGGTTGCGCCGTTGGCTGAGTGCATCGAGGCGGCTGAACGGATTCGGGACTTCCTGAGCAACCGCTGATTCCAGCAGCGAGCACGCTGGCAAATTGACGATCCGGGGCCGCTTTGCGGCCCCTTTCGCTCTATTTGACCTGCCCCAGGTTCGCCTCACTCATATCCAGCTCACCCAGCACCTGGCGCACCACCTCATCGCCTACCAGATGCTGACGGTGCAGGTTGTACAATTCCAGACGCTGCGCCCGCAGTGCTTTCAACCGCAGGCGACGCTCCAGCAGGTCCATCTGCTCAGCCAGGGCGCGCGCTTCGGCAGTGTCGTTGTAACTGTCCAGCTCATCCCGATACTCAGCCATCAAACGTGCCTTGAGCTCGGTGGCCAAAGTCGCCTGCGCGGCGTCCTGCGGCGCATTGGCGTCGATCACCTCTTCTGCTTCCAAGGCATGAATCGCCGCCTCGGCCGTGCGCCGCCAGGCTTCTTGTACTTCTTGCTGCAAACGCTCGTCCGGGCTTTTGGTCACACCGCGCAACAGGATCGGCAACGCAATACAGGCGCCGATCAACGACAGCAGGATTACCCCCGCCGCGATGAAGATGAGCAGGTCTCGCTCAGGAAACGCCTGGCCTGCCCCCATCAGCAGCGGTATCGACATCACGCCCGCCAAGGTCACCGCGCCGCGCACGCCACCGAGCGTCAGCAGCCAACACGAACGGGCGGTGGGCATCAGCACCAGCTCGGGCTTGCCGCGCCAGCGGCGCACCACGCCAATCGCCCGCCAGATGCTCTGTACCCAGATGAAGCGCAACAGGATCAGCGCGGCGAAAATCGCCAGTACGTCCAGGCAGCGATAGGCCAGGGTCGGCCAGATGGTCGCCTCATGACTGACCACAGCCTTGATGATGTCCGGCAACTGCAGGCCCAGCAGCAGGAAGATCAGCCCATTGAAGGCGAACTCCAGCAGCGACCAGACGCTACGGTTGAGCAGACGTGTGCTGGTCTGGCGTGGCAGCAGATCGAGCCAGCTTTGCATCATCCCCGCCGCCACCGCCGAAAGAATGCCCGAAACGCCGAGACGCTCGGCCAGTACATAGGCAGCGAATGGCAGCAAAAGCATGAACACCACGTGGGTGGCAGGGTCATCCCAGCCACGAGCGATCATCCAGGCACGCAGGCGACCGATCAGCCAGCTCAGCGCAACCCCCACCGCCAGGCCTCCCAGCGCCACCAGCACGAATGTGAAACTGGCCTCGGCCAACGAGAAGGCACCGGTAATCGCCGCCACCAGGGCGAACTTGAAGGTCACCAGGCCCGTGGCATCGTTCATCAGCGCCTCGCCCTGGAGCATGTGCATCAACGGCGTAGGCAAACGGTCCTGGGTAATCGCCGAGACTGCCACGGCATCGGTAGGCGACAACACGGCAGCCAAGGCGAAGGCCACTGGTAGCGGGATGCTCGGCAGCAACCAGTGGATGAAGTAGCCGGCCCCGACCACCGTGAACAACACCAACCCCACCGCTAGCGCAACCACCGGGCCACGTATACGCCACAGCTCACGCTTGGGGATGCGCCAGCCATCGGCGAACAGCAACGGCGGCAAGAACAGGAACAGGAACAACTCCGGCTCCAGCGCCACATGCAGGCCCAGGCTCGGCCAGGCCAGCAGTGCCCCGGCCGCGATCTGCACCAGCGGCAGAGGCAGCGGGATCATCCGCCCCACCAGTTTTGACACGCTTACCAGCGTCAGCAGGATGAGGACGGTATAGGCTGACTGCATCAGCAAGCTTCCTGTGTAATTCGAAAAACCCTGGCGGGGCAAACATCGCCATTGAAACAATATGTTAGCGGCGTGCAGCAATAATGCACCGCTGCACCATAGTCGCAGGCGAGCAGAGAATATGTAACACAATGCTACCCGACATCAGGTGACACGCTTCGCCCTTGCGCGCTCGGCAGCCAGCCGTGGCGCCAGGCTCGTCGATGTCGCATAATCGCCCTCACCTTTTCTTCACGGAGTATCGGGACGCCTACCCCAAGGCGCCCCAGGCATTCAATGGCTTACACTCTCTACGGCATCAAAGCCTGCGACACCATGAAAAAAGCCCGTACCTGGCTCGAAGAAAAAGCCATCGGCTATCAATTTCACGACTACAAGACTCAAGGCATCGACCGCGACAGCCTGAATCGCTGGTGCGACGAGCACGGCTGGGAAGTCATCCTCAACCGTGCCGGCACCACCTTCCGCAAGCTCGACGATGCCAGCAAAGCCAACCTCGATCAGGCCAAGGCCGTCGAATTGATGCTGGCCCAGCCGTCGATGATCAAGCGCCCGGTGCTTGACCTCGGCGAGCGTACCCTGGTCGGCTTCAAGCCTGACCTGTACGCCGCAGCGCTGGCCTGAGTCCGCTCCGCTTCCACCCTATTTCGCAAGAGGTAATCGCATGTCCACTACTCTGTTCAGCCTGGCCTTCGGTGTCGGCACCCAGAACCGCCAGGGCACCTGGCTGGAAGTCTTCTACGCGCAACCACTGATCAACCCGAGTGCCGAGCTGGTCGCTGCGGTCGCGCCGATCCTCGGCTATGAAGGCGGCAACCAAGCCATCGCCTTCAGCAACGCCCAGGCTGGCCAGCTGGCCGATGCGCTCAAGGCCGTCGATGCCACCCAATACGCCCTGCTGACCCGCCTGGCTGAAAGCCACAAGCCGCTGGTCGCGACCTTGCTGGCCGAAGACAGCGCGCTGACTTCGACCCCAGAGGCCTATCTCAAGCTGCACCTGCTCTCGCACCGCCTGGTCAAGCCGCACGGCCTGAGCCTGGCTGGCGTGTTCCCGCTGCTGCCAAACGTTGCCTGGACCAACCAGGGCGCCGTCGACTTGGCCGAGCTTGCCGAACTGCAACTCGAAGCACGCCTGAAGGGCGAGCTGCTGGAAGTGTTCTCGGTCGACAAGTTCCCGAAAATGACCGACTACGTGGTCCCGGCCGGCGTACGTATCGCCGATACCGCCCGCGTGCGCCTGGGCGCCTACATCGGCGAAGGCACCACCATCATGCACGAAGGCTTCGTCAACTTTAACGCCGGCACCGAAGGCCCAGGCATGATCGAAGGCCGCGTGTCCGCTGGCGTATTCGTCGGCAAGGGCTCGGACCTGGGCGGCGGTTGCTCGACCATGGGCACCCTCTCCGGTGGTGGCAACATCGTGATCAAGGTCGGCGAAGGCTGCCTGATCGGCGCCAACGCGGGTATCGGCATTCCGCTGGGCGATCGCAACACCGTTGAAGCTGGCCTGTACATCACTGCTGGCACCAAGGTGAACCTGCTCGACGAGAACAACCAACTGGTCAAAGTGGTCAAGGCCCGCGAGCTGGCCGGCCAGACTGACCTGCTGTTCCGCCGCAACTCGCTGAACGGCGCAGTGGAGTGCAAGACCCACAAGTCGGCCATCGAGCTGAACGAGGCGCTGCACGCGCACAACTGAGAACCTCGCGGGGTTTGAAGTGATAAGATCGGGTCTGGCGTTAGCGCCAGGCCCGTTTTTATTTCCAGGTCCCTCGATCATGTTTCAGCCCTCCCCGTGGCGTGCCGACTTTCCCGCCATCGCCGCTCTAGAACGCCAGCACCAGACCTATCTGGACAGCGCCGCCACCACGCAAAAGCCCCAGGCCCTGCTCGATGCCCTGAGCCATTACTACGGCCATGGCGCGGCCAACGTTCATCGTGCCCAGCACCTGCCCGGTGCGCTGGCCACCCAAGCCTTCGAGACCAGCCGCGACAAGGTCGCCGCCTGGCTCAATGCCGCCGATTCGCGGCAGATCATCTTCACCCATGGCGCCACTTCCGCGCTGAACTTGCTGGCCTATGGCCTGGAACATGGCTTCAACGAAGGCGACGAGATCGCCATCAGTGCCCTGGAGCACCACGCCAACCTGCTGCCGTGGCAGCAACTGGCGCGGCGGCGCAATTTGCGCCTGGTCATCCTGCCACTGGATG
The DNA here is from genome assembly GCF_025847435.2 of Pseudomonas sp. BT-42-2. NCBI lineage: Bacteria > Pseudomonadati > Pseudomonadota > Gammaproteobacteria > Pseudomonadales > Pseudomonadaceae > Pseudomonas > Pseudomonas sp. BT-42-2. The sequence continues at coordinate 36,020 of NZ_JAOYTM010000014.1, read as the reverse complement.
AACAGGGGCACATCGACCTCAATCAGGCGCTGCAACTGATCGGCCCGCGCACCCGCCTGCTGGCAGTCAGCCAACTGTCCAACGTGCTCGGCACCTGGCAAGCACTGCCCGCCCTGCTCGCCCACGCCCGCGCCCAAGGCGCATTGACCGTGGTCGACGGCGCGCAAGGCGTGGTGCATGGCCGCCACGATGTGCAGCAGCTCGAATGCGACTTCTACGTGTTCTCCAGTCATAAACTGTACGGACCTGAAGGCGTAGGCGTCCTGTATGGGCGCCCGCAGGCCTTGGAACAGCTGCTTCATTGGCAGTTTGGCGGCGAGATGGTGCAACTGGCCGACTATCACGGCGCCAGTTTTCGCCCTGCGCCGCTGGGCTTCGAGGCGGGAACGCCGCCCATTGCCGGGGTCATTGGCCTGGGTGCGACCCTCGACTACCTGGCCAGCCTCGACCCACACGCCGTCCAGGCCCATGAAACCAGCCTGCATCAGCACCTGCTACGTGGCCTGGCCGATCGTGATGGCGTGCGTATCCTCGGCATGCCGCAAAGCGCCCTGGTGAGCTTCGTCGTCGACGGTGTGCACAACGCCGATATCGCTCACCTGCTGACCGAGCAGGGCATTGCCGTACGCGCCGGGCATCATTGCGCGATGCCGCTGCTCAAGGGGCTGGGGCTGGAAGGGGCAATTCGGGTATCGCTGGGCCTGTACAACGACAGTGACGACTTGCAGCGCTTCTTCGACGCGCTGGATCAGGGCCTGGAGTTGTTACGATGAGCCTGTCGAGCGAGGCCAGCCAAGCGCTGCAGGCATTCCAGCAGGCTCGGGGGTGGGAACAACGAGCGCGCCTGCTGATGCAATGGGGCGACCGACTGGCGCCGCTCAACGAGCGCGAAAAGACCGAGGACAACCGTGTCCATGGCTGTGAGAGCCTGGTGTGGCTGGTCGCCAACCAGCAAGGCGGGCAATGGCAATTCAAGGCCGCTAGCGATGCACGCTTGCTGAGGGGGCTGCTGGCCTTGCTGTTGGTCCGGGTCCAGGGGCTCGATAGCGCCGAGCTGTCGCAGCTTGAGCTGGGAGCGTGGTTCACCGAGCTTGGCCTGGAGCGCCAACTGTCGCCCTCGCGCAGCAACGGCCTGCATGCAGTACTGCAACGCATGGCTCAGTTGGCATCCGCCGCCTGAACGTGGCTGGGAAACCGCCGCTAAGGGCTGCAAAGCAGCCCCGGTGCCGGAATCTGCAAACGCTGCGCTAAGCCTTCAAGGCCTTCTTCGGATAGATGTCATAGCGACTCGATTTGCCCTCAAGACTATGACTGGGCTTGGGCCCGTCGATAATCGGCGCCTTACGCGGCCGCTTGACCACGACCCGGTGCGAAGCCAACGCCAAGGCTGCCTCGAGCAACGCCGGCGCATCCAGGTCGTCACCGACCAACGGCCGGAACACGCGCATTTCCTTCTTCACCAAGGCACTCTTGTCGCGGTGCGGGAACATCGGATCCAGGTAGATCACCTGTGGCGCCTCGCCCTGCCAGGTGCGCATGCGCTCGATGGCGTTGCCCACCAGCAAACGCATCCGCTCAACGATTGGCCCTACCTCGACATCCCCACGGCCGCGCGCCAGGCCATCTTCGAGTAACGCGGCAATCAGCGGCTGGCGCTCGATCAAGGTCATCTGGCAGCCAAGGCTGGCTAGCACGAAAGCATCTTTACCCAGCCCGGCAGTTGCATCCAGCACCTGCGGCCGCACGCCCTGAGCGATTCCGACCGCCTTGGCGATCATCTGCCCATTGCCACCCCCGAACAAGCGCCGATGCGCCGCCTGGCCCTCGACGAAGTCGACGCGCACCGGACCCGGTGCCTGCGGCCCCAACTGCTGGATCTGCAAGCCGTCCACACCTACCTGCACGGCAAACTCCGCCGCCTCGTCAGCCAATGGCAACCCCAGCCGCTCAGCCCATACGGCCGCCTGCGCCTGGTACTCGGGCGCCAGCGCCTCGACCCTGATGCCTGTGCCCTGCTCTTGCTCTACCATCCGATCCCGCATCCAAAATAATTAATGAAACGCCGGCCACGGCCGATACACGCAGTATCCGCTATTCTGCCAGAGCACAACACGCGCGACTGCCATGTCAGATACCCTTCCCATCGGCTTGACCTACCTGTCGCCTGTCGGCAACTACGGTCGACAGAATACCCAGGCCCTCGGCGGCGTCAGCCACCTGTGGCAGGATTTCTTCGCCCAGGCGTTGGCCGACCAGCAAGGGCAAGAGGCCGACGCCGTCAGCCAAGCGCTGGTGCAGTACGACAACGAAAGCGGAGAACCGATCGGGGGCGCCCGTGCCCTGGCGTTGATCGATGCCCAACGTGCTTGCAGCGTGCAAGACACCGAGGTCAAGCCTCCCGAGCCGCTGTTCCTGCCCAAGGCCGAACTTGAAGCCAACCTGCTCGAGCCTGCCCCCGAACCGTTCAGCGCCGCCGAGTTGATCGAGCAACAACGCGATCTCGATCTGAGCAACAGCTGGCTGCGTCCGGTGGTCATGAGCCAGGGCCATGCGCAACCTGAACCTGGTGCCGCGCCTTCGCCGCGCCCACTGCACCTACCGATCGCCGAATTTGAAATGGACCTGCTGGACCCGGCGCCAGAACCGTTCGATGAGCCGACCCTGGCCCAGCAGCAGAATGCGCTGGAGTTCGACATTCACTGGGCACGCCCTGTCGTGCTGAACAACGTCCGCGCCCACGCTTGAGCTCAGCGGCAGATCTGCCAGAGCCCCATGTCGAGATGAAAGTGGTTGTGGTGCGCCGCGTTGTAGTCAGGGCCTAATACCGTATTGAAACTCTCGCAGGCCGCTTGCCGCACTTGCCTGAGAAACTGCGCGTTCTGCCCCCCGCCCTGCCAGTGCTGCGCCAACACGATGCGCTGACCGTCCTTGAGCCGAAAGGCGCTGATGTCCAAGGCATTGGCCGTGGCATGCTGGCTCAGCCGACCTTGCTTGCGGTTGTAGACGTTGCGACAGGCAAAGCTGCCAAGGTGCTCAACCTGCACCACCGGCTGGCCAAATACCCGTTGCGCCGCCGGTTGCAAGCCATGCGCCTCGAACAGGGCATAGGCCACCGCCAGCGGGCAGGTGGCGAGAAAACTACTGCTCAGCCGCGCCTCACCGGCCTCTACTCGCCACACGTTCTGCAGCGGACATTGCGCCGTCGCTGCGCTGTCGGCCTGGGCTCGGTAGCGCAAGGCCGAGGTTTGCAGCGCCTGCTGGCATAAGGCCGGGTCCTTGCGCAGACGCGACAGCTTATAAGGTGTGAGCAAGTTCGGCGGCTGCCGTACATCCAGCGCCGCCCACGGATTCCACTGCGCGGGTGGACGCCAGCCCAGGTACCAGGCCTGGCCCGCTGCGAGCAGCAGCACCAACAGCAGCCAGACAAGCCAGCGCATCTGGGCTCAGCGTCGGAACAAATCGTTGAGCTGGGCAAACGGCAGCGCCTGCTCGGCGTAGCTGAAGGTGCCCTGCTCGCGAATCTCCAGCGCCGCCCGCTGCAACGCGCCGAGTGCCGCCCGGGCCAGCGATGAGCCGACGCTGATACGTCGCACCCCCAGGTCTTGCAGTTGGTTGACGCTCAGCGGCACGCCCGCCAAGCCCATCAATACATTCACAGGCTTCGGTGCCAGCGCCTGGACCACCGCACGCACCTCATCGACACTGCGCAGCCCTGGGGCATACAGCACATCAGCGCCGGCTTCGGCATACGCCTGCAGGCGCAGGATGGTGTCATCCAGGTCCATGCGCCCATGCAGCAGGTTCTCGGCGCGGGCACACAGGGTGAACGCAAATGGCAGGCTACGCGCCGCCTGTACTGCTGCACGCACGCGTTCCACAGCCAGGCCGAGGTCATAAATGGGCGCTTCGCGGCGACCGCTGGCGTCCTCGATCGAACCGCCGACCAAGCCCACCTCAGCGGCGCGCATAATGGTCTGGGCGCAATCTTCTGGCAGGTCGCCGAAACCATTCTCCAAGTCCGCAGCCACCGGCAATGGCGTGGCATCGACAATCGAGCGGGCATTGGCCAGGGTTTCGTCCAGGCTCAGCTCAGCCTCGGCATCCGGCCGCCCTAGGCTGAAGGCCAACCCCGCACTGGTCGTGGCCAGCGCCTCGAAGCCCAGACTGGCCAGCAGCCGAGCCGAGCCAGCATCCCAGGGGTTGGCAATGACAAAGGCGCCATCACGCTCATGCAGCGCCTTGAAGGCCTCCGCTCGCAGGGTTTGCACATCCATGGTTACAGCTCCGGCAGGTTGAGAAGTGGTCAGAGTAGCCCTAGTTGTTCGACCTCAGGGGCACGTGGCAATTCAGCTAAAGGCGCAAGGCCCGGCAAGCGCTCGCTCAGCCGTTGATGAAAACGCTGGGCCAAGGCCGCTGCCAGGCGGTTATCCGAGGTATGCAGGAAGATATACGGGCTACGTCCCTGTTCGATCCACTCAGCGACCTTGCCCACCCACGGCGTGAGGAAGTGCTCATTCGCCTCAAGCTGCGGATGGCCAATGAAGCGCACCTGTGGGTGCTGACTGAAGGCCGCAGGCCGCGCTGGCACGTTGGGCTTCTTCGACTGGGCATGCAGCACTGCCGGCTCGCGCGAGGTGCAGCTGAATAGTGCCCGTGGATCCAGGCAGATGCGCTCCACCCCGCACCCATGCAGCAGGCGGTTCAGCGCCCGCTCTTCATCGCCACGGGCAAAGAACCGCGGATTACGCACCTCGACCGCCACCGGTACGCCAATGTGATCAAGAAAGTGCGCAAGCTCACCCAGCCGCGCCGGGCCGAACACCGCTGGCAGTTGCAGCCAATAGGGCGAAACCCGTGGGCCAAGAGGTGCTAGCAGGCGAGTGAAGTCGATCGCCGATTGCAGCTGCTCACGCAGGTCACCGGCATGGCTGACATCTCGCGGAAATTTGGCGGTAAAGCGAAAGTGCGCTGGCATGACCTGAGCCCAGCGCTCTACCGTGGAAGGCGCTGGACGGGCATAAAAGGTGGTATTGCCCTCGACCGCGTTGAATACCTGGCTATACAGGCCTAGAAACTCAGTGGCGCGGGCGTCGGCGGGATACAGGTAATCGCGCCAGGCGTTTTCGCTCCAGGACGGACAACCGAGAAAGTAAGGCAGAGGCGATGGATTCATCCATCAAATGTACAGATCCAGCCCCAGCACTTCCATATCCCAATCGGTGAAGCCGGCAGTGGCCAGGTAGCTGGCCAGAGCGGTCGCGGTGCGTCGATCGCGCGCACGCGGGAAGATCAGATCCTGCTGACGGGCTGGCAGACCAGCGCCACCACGGCGGGTCCTGGCCTCTTGTGGGACTTCGCTGTCTTCGATCAGCTCGCCATCTTCGACAGACTCATCACGCACCTGCGCCTTGCGCGGTGCGCGCTTGATCGGGTAGGACTGAGAAGAGAAGCCGTCGATACGCATGGAATGAACACTCAGGATCAATGATGGCAATCTAGCAGCATCAGAGATCCATCGCTAATGCCGTTGTGATAACTGGACCACAGTTCCCACGAAAGGTTTAGCGCGAATGTAAATAGCCGACGAACTGCGGTTAACGAGGCGCCTTGGGCGTGGCCACGTTATCGCGCAAATAGACGGGCTGAGCCTGGTCGGCGGCAATCGCCTCACCGCGTGCCCAAGCGTAGCCGGCCAAGCTGAGGATATCCAAGGCGGTGGGCAGCAGGCTGGCATCACTGTCGCTCACCTGCGCAGCCAGGCGCGGCGCGTAACCCCAGCCAGTCCCCGCACCGAACCAATCACCGCCTGCCTCAGGCAAGGCCACTCGCTCTGGCGGCAAGACGGCTTCGCGACCGAGCAGGCGCATCTCACCCTCGCAGGCCTGGTAGCAGCCCCAGTAGACCTCATCCATCCGCGCATCGATGGCCGCCGCAACGTGCTGCGTGCCACGCTCGCGCAAGGCCCGTTGCGCCAAGGCGGCCAGGTTCGATACCGGCAGCACCGGGCGCTCCAAGGCGAAGGCCAGGCCCTGCACCACGCCAATGGCGATGCGCACCCCGGTGAACGCACCTGGGCCACGACCAAAGGCGATGGCATCCAGATCGCTCAGCGCCACGCCAGATTCCGCCAGGATCTGTTTGATCATCGGCAGCAGCTTCTGCGCGTGTTGGCGGGGGATCACCTCATGGTGGCTGGTCACCTTGCCGTCATGCAGCAGCGCAACGGAACAGGCTTCGGTGGCGGTATCCAGGGCCAGCAGGGTGGTCATCGAACGGGTTTCCAGGGGCAAAGAGAAAAGAGCGCCAGTATAAACGACAACGGCCCGCAAGCGGGCCGTTGTCGTTTATAGGCGTGGATCAGCTCAAGGCTGCCAGGACCTTGGCGGTGATCGCTTCAACCGAGCCGACACCTTCGATGTGGCTGTACTTCGGCTTGCCAGCGTTGGCGGCCGAGAGCTTCTGGTAGAAGTCCACCAGCGGCTTGGTCTGGCTGTGGTAGACCGACAGGCGATGGCGCACGGTTTCTTCCTTGTCGTCATCACGCTGGATCAGTTCTTCACCCGTGACATCGTCCTTGCCTTCCACTTTCGGCGGGTTGTACTGAATGTGGTAGGTGCGGCCCGAGGCCAGGTGCACGCGGCGACCGGCCATACGGCCAACGATTTCTTCGTCGTCCACGGCGATCTCGACTACAGCATCGATATCGACACCGGCGGCAACCATGGCTTCAGCCTGAGGGATGGTCCGTGGGAAGCCGTCGAACAGGCAGCCCTTGGCGCAATCAGGCTGGGCGATACGCTCCTTGACCAGACTGATGATCAGGTCGTCGGAGACCAACTGACCGGCGTCCATGACTTTTTTCAGTTCCAGACCCAGTGGGGTGCCGGCTTTGACGGCAGCACGCAGCATGTCACCGGTGGAGATCTGTGGAATGCCGAACTTCTCGGTGATGAACTTTGCCTGAGTACCTTTACCGGCCCCGGGAGCTCCCAGCAGAATTACGCGCATCTTGTGCTCCTCATATTTTTTTATGCAAATCAATGGATTCGGCGTCAGGGCCAATTCCGGAAAATCGGGTATCGACCAGAAAATCGGTCAAAAGGCTGCTCAAGATACACAGCACCCGGCGACCAGACAAGCGTCCCAAAGTTGCAGCAAAGCGCCACTTGCGACCTGCCGCCGCAGGGGTTGCGCCCAGCGCAACCTCCCTTCTCGCCCCGGCCCTGCCCCGGCACTGGGCCAGACTCGCGGCTGGCCAGGCGCCGCTTAACCGGTGTTGCGCAGGCCGGCGGCAATCCCTGCCACAGTGACCAGCAAGGCCTGCTCTAACGGGCTGTCCAGAGCGGCTTGGCGGCTGCGCGAGCGCGCCAGCAGCTCGGCCTGGAGCCGATGCAGCGGGTCCAGGTAGGTGTTGCGCAGGCTGATGAATTCCAGCGTCTCAGGGCTGTGCGCCAGTAGCACCGGCTGCCCGGTCAGACTCAGCACCACCTGGCATGACTGCGACAATAGGTCGCGCAGCTGCGCACCCAACGGGAGCAAGTCGGGTTGCACTAGACGTTGGTCGTAGGCCTCGGCGATTTGTGCATCGGCCTTGGCCAGGACCATTTCCAGCATGTCGATCCGGGTGCGGAAGAACGGCCACTGCTCACGCATCTGCGCCAACAGTTCGCCCTGGCCACGGGCCAAGGCATTGCTCAGCGCGGTTTCCCAGCCTAGCCAGGCTGGCAGCATCAGCCGGGTTTGCGTCCAGCCAAAAATCCACGGAATGGCCCGCAGGCTTTCAATGCCACCCGCGCGGCGTTTGGCCGGGCGACTGCCCAATGGCAGGCGGCCGAGCTCCTGTTCAGGGGTCGACTGGCGGAAGTACTCGACGAAGTCGGGATTCTCCCGCACCACGTCGCGGTAGGCCTTGACCCCATCGGCGGCAAGCTGGTCCATCACCTCGCGCCACGCAGGTTCCGGCGGCGGCGGCGGTAACAGGGTCGCCTCGAGCACGGCCGCTAGATAAAGGTTGAGGTTTTGTTCGGCGATGCCCGGCAGGCCGAACTTGAAGCGAATCATCTCGCCCTGTTCGGTCGTACGGAAACGGCCCGCCACCGAGCCCGGGGGTTGCGACAAGATGGCCGCGTGCGCCGGGCCGCCGCCACGGCCAACGGTGCCACCGCGGCCATGGAACAACAGCAGCTCGACCTGGTGCTCGCGACAGATGCGCACCAGGTTCTCCTGAGCGCGGTACTGGGCCCAGGCCGCCGCCGTGGTGCCAGCGTCCTTGGCCGAATCGGAGTAACCGATCATCACCTCCTGCGGCCCACGCAGCCCGGCGCGGTAACCTGGCAAACCGAGCAGACGCTGCATCACCGGCCCCGCGTTATCGAGGTCGGCCAGGGTCTCGAACAGCGGCACCACGCGCATCGGCCGGGTCAGGCCGGCTTCCTTGAGCAGCAACTGCACCGCCAGTACATCCGACGCCGCGCCCGCCATGGAGATGACGTAAGAGCCGAGTGAGGCGGCAGGCGCCGCGGCGATTTCCCGACAGGTGTTGAGCACCTCGGCAGTGTCTGCCTGGGGTTTGAAGTGAGCAGGCAACAACGGCCGACGGTTGTTCAGCTCGGCCTGGAGAAACTCGATACGCTGCTCTTCGTTCCAATCGGCGTAGCGGCCAAGACCTAGGTAGTCGGTGATTTCCGACAGGGCATCACGATGACGGGCAGCATCCTGGCGCACATCCAGGCGCACCAGGAACAGGCCAAACGTCACTGCCCGACGCAGGCAGTCAAGCAGCGGGCCATCGGCGATCACGCCCATGCCGCACTCATGCAGCGAGTGGTAGCACAGCTGCAGTGGCTCGATCAGCTCACGTGTATCGACCAGCACCTCGGCACTGGCCGGCTGGCTGCTGGTCAGCGATGCATGCGCCCAGGCGCGCGTTGCACGCAGGCGATCACGCAGTTGCTTGAGCAGGCTGCGATACGGCTCGGCGCTGTCACCGACCCGCTCGCGCAATGCGCCGCTGGCTTGCTGCATCGACAACTCTGCGGCCAGGTAATCGATATCGCGCAGGAACAAATCGGCGGCCATCCAGCGCGCCAGCAACAACACTTCGCGGGTCACGCAGGCGGTGACGTTGGGGTTGCCGTCGCGATCGCCGCCCATCCACGAGGCGAAACGAATCGGCGCCGCCTCCAGCGGCAGGCGCAGGCCGGTGGCCTCGAACAGCGCCTTGTCGACCTTGCGCAAATGGCTGGGGATCGCCTGCCACAGCGAGTGCTCGATCACCGCAAACCCCCACTTGGCCTCGTCCACTGGGGTGGGTCGAGTGCGACGGATTTCTTCGGTGTGCCAAGCTTCGGCGATCAAGCGGCGCAGGCGCTCGCGAATCTGCTGGCGCTCGGCAGGGGTCAAGTCGCGGTGATCCTGCGCAGCCAACTGAGCGGCGATGGCATCGTATTTCTGGATCAGGGTCCGCCGGGCAACTTCGGTGGGATGAGCGGTGAGCACCAACTGGATGTCCAGCTTGGCCAGCTGGCGGGCCAGGGCGTCATTGCTGTGTCCTGCTTGCTTGAGGCGCGCCAGCAACTCGGGCAGCACCCGCGCCTCGAAAGGCTCTGGCTGACCGGCTTCGCGGCGGTGGATCAGCTGATACTGCTCGGCGATGTTGGCCAGGTTGAGGAACTGGTTGAAGGCGCGCGCCACCGGCAGCAGCTCTTCGTCGGCCAAATCGTCCAGGGTCGAGCTCAACTGCTCGGCGCCGCCACGCCGATCAGCCTTGGCGCTGTGGCGGATGTCCTCGATCTTCTGCACAAACGCATCGCCGTGCTGCTGGCGAATGGTTTCGCCAAGCAACTCCCCCAACAGATGGACATCTTCACGCAAGCGAACATCGATATCGGTCATCAGGCCCTCTCTGTGGCGCGGCTGCTCCGCGCTCCGCTCAGGAAACTGCATGTAGCCAAGAGTGCCCATAGCAACCCGCTCAAGGCAAGCCTGCGGCGGGGTTAGCAACTAAAGTGAATGCAGGGCAGTCCACTCACTGCCCCTTTTGAGGCTTCACCATCGTAGGGGGCTGTTGCGCAGCCCATCGCCGGCAAGCCAGCTCCTACACACAGCGCAGATCTTGTAGGAGTTGGCTCGCTGGCGATAAGCCGCAGCGGCCCTGAAAACGACGTCCACACGAGGTCACCATGAAAATCCGCGAACTCGCCCAGCACTGGGAACAGAACGCCGCCGGCAGCTTGAGCCCCACCAGCCATGTGTTGCATTTGGACCTTGAGTCCGAAGCGCGCCTGGCCGCGCTGATCGACATGTACCCCAAGCGCACCGCCGAAGAACTGCTCGGCGAACTGGTCGCCTGCGCCCTTGAAGAGCTGGAGGCCAGCTTCCCCTATGTCCAAGGCCGGCAGGTGATTGCCACCGATGAAGAAGGCGATCCGCTGTACGAAGACATCGGCCCTACCCCGCGCTTCCTAGCCCTGTCACGGCGCCACTTGCATGAGCTGAGCAACACCGCTGAAGAGCCCGGCAACTGACGCTTTGCTTGCGCACCACACGGCTGTGCGCTGCCGTGCGGGCGCAAGCTTGCCCGCCATTCGTGACCAACACCCCCGTCCAGCCCGCTGACTGATCAGTCAGAAAAATACTTGCCAAGCCTAGGTATTTTTTTCTGAACTATTGGAAAAACGCTCCGGTCCGACCAAATAGCCATCACGCTAAAACCCTGCACACAGTTGGCTGTGCACAGTTCAGCTGAAATGCGCGCACTGTCAGGGAATAGGCGATGGACTGCTACGGACATTGTTATCAGGAGTGATCCAATGGAGCTGACCAACATGAAGACCCGCACTTCGCCAACCTCATCCACTCACTTGCGCGGGCTCAAGCTGGCCGCGCTGGCCCTGGGCAGCAGCCTGGTACTGGCCGGTTGCGCGGGCAAGCCGCCAAGTGAGCAATATGCCGTGACTCAATCGGCGGTGAACTCCGCTGTCAGTGCCGGTGGCACCGAGTTCGCAGCCGTGGAAATGAAGGCCGCGCAGGACAAGTTCAAGCAAGCTGAAATCGCCATGCACGACAAGAAGTACGACGAAGCCAAGCTGCTCGCCGAACAGGCCGAGTGGGACGCGCGTGTCGCTGAGCGTAAGGCGCAAGCGGCCAAGGCCCAGAAGGCCGTGCAGGACTCCCGCCAGGGCGTCCAGGACTTGCGTGAGGAAGGTCTGCGCAGCGCCGAATGAGCCTGCCCAGCGTTCCCTGAGCCTTCGTAACTGATCAAAGGATGAACATTATGCGCAACTACGTCATGATCCCCGCCCTGCTGGCCCTGAGCGTTGGCCTTGCCGCCTGCTCGCATGACCCAAACCCTAACCTGGAATCGGCCCGCACCAACTTCTCGGCGCTGCAAAGCGACCCGCAGTCGAGCAAACTGGCCGCGCTGGAAACCAAGGACGCCCAGGATTGGCTGAACAAAGCCGACAAAGCCTACCTGGACCGCGAGAACGACAAGAAGGTCGACCAACTGGCCTACCTGACCAACCAACGGGTTGAAGTTGCCAAGCAGACGATTGCCCTGCGTGCCGCCGAAGGCGAGCTGAAAAACGCTTCTGCCCAGCGCGCCCAGGCTCGCCTGGATGCCCGCGATGCACAGATCAAAAAGCTGCAGGACAGCCTCAACGCCAAGCAGACCGACCGCGGCACCCTGGTGACCTTCGGCGACGTGCTGTTCGACTTCAACAAAGCCGAGCTCAAGAGCAGCGCCCTGCCCAACGTGACCAAGCTGGCCCAGTTCCTTCAGGAGAACCCTGAGCGCAAGGTGATCGTCGAGGGCTACACCGACAGCGTCGGTTCGGCCAACTACAACCAGACCCTGTCCGAGCGCCGCGCCGCTGCCGTACGCATGGCCCTGGTACGTGCTGGCGTCGACCCAGCGCGCATCGTTGCCCAAGGGTATGGCAAGGAGTACCCGGTAGCGGAAAACTCCAGCAACTCGGGCCGCGCGCAGAACCGTCGGGTGGAGGTGACCATCTCCAACGACAACCAGCCAGTGGCACCGCGTACCGTGAGCCAAGCGCAGTAAGGCTTGGTGCACGAACGAAAACCACGGCGTAAAGCTGTTCACTGATGTTTTGGGGCCGCTTTGCGGCCCTGCGCGGGCAAGCCCGCTCCTACAGGTACGGCGCCGACCGTTAGAGCGGCGCTATCCCTGTGGGAGCGGGCCCGCGAAGGGCTGCAAGGCGGCCCCAAAATCTTCAGTGGGTAGCTTTAGGCTTTGATGTCGCTTTTTGGGGTGGGCGCTGAGAGTTTAGGCTTCCACTTGGACATGCCCAAGCGACTCACCAATCACTGAACCTGCTGCGGCGTCTCTTCGCCCATGCAGCGCACCGCGCGCTTGCGGTTGTCCACCAGCACGCCAGTCAGGCCTTTTTGCTGGGTATCGAACAACACCAGTACACCATCCACGCATTGCGCCACCTGCGGCGCTGCGTCCAACGACACCTTGTAATCCTCGCCGGGCACGGTCTTGAGCATGGTGTAGTCCTGCAACAGCAGGGCATCTTCAGGCTTGGCGAAATGCAGGTAGCCGTAATACCACAGAGCCCCAACCGTCACGATGATGCTGCCGACACCGGTCAGGATCAGCGGGATGGCGTTGCGTTCTTCACTCATTGCTGGTTCTTCTCGTCAGGGTAGTTGGGCACTTCGGCCAAGCGGCGCAGGCCGTTGAAATGGCTGGGGTCGTCCATGAAGCGCAGCATTACCTGGCGCCAGGTCGGGTCGGCGAAGGTCTGCACATGGCCGCCTCGGGTCAATTGCAGCACCCGCGGTGGCGGAGCGTGCTGATACAGGCGGATGCCGTTGTCCATCGGCACCAGGTTGTCATCGATGCTGTGGAAGAACAGTTTCGGCGGGCTACGCACGTGCTCGATGGAGCGAATCGCACTGTCACCGTCCGGTACCAGCCAGGACAGCGGCACCTGTAACGGCCAGGTCAGCCATGAGGTGCTCAAGGCGAAGCGGCCGACCGCGCGGTAGCTGGCCGGTACCCCATCGAACACCAAGGCGCTGAAGCGCTGTTGCTGCTCGGGATGCGCGGCCAGGTAATGAATGGCCATGGCGCCGCCCAGGCTCTGCCCCAGCAGCACCAGCGGCTTGCCACGCACTTCAGGGGCCTGATCCAACCAGGCCATGGCCGCCGCAATGTCCTGGTAGACGTCGGGCAGGCTCGGCGTGCCTTGGGACAGTCCATAGCCGCGGTAATCGATCATCAGCACCTGATAACCCTGCTCCGGCAGCCAGTAGCTGCCACCTAAATGCCCGGGCAGGTTGCCGCCATTGCCGTGCAGGTGCAGTACCGTTCCCTTGACCTCGACCCCCGCCTTGGCCGGCAACCACCAGCCATGCAGGCGCACCCCATCGGCAGTGGTAAGCGTCACGTCGCGATAGGCCAACTTGGCCCGCTCAGGGGTGAACGGCTGGCCGGGCTCTGGATAGAACAGCAGGCTGCTGCAACCGCTCAGGGCCAACAGCAGCCAACCGAGGAGCAGGCCGCGCCAGGCCTCAGAGAATGTTCGCGTAGTCGGCTTCAATGCGATCCAGGCTCAGGTGGTTGAGGAAGTTGGAGAAGCACATCCAGGCCGACAGCGCGTTGAGGTCGCGGAACTGTTCGGGCAGGTACTTGGGCGGCTCGACCAGGCCTTCCTCGACCAGCTGGCGCAGGGTGCGCATGTCTTCCAAGGTAGTCTTGCCGCAGAACAGCAGCGGAATCTGCTCGAGTTTGCCCTTCTTCACGGCCAACTGAATGTAGTTGTAAACCATGATGAAACCCTTGAGGTAGGACAAGTCCTTGGTGAATGGCAGGCCATTGGGCACCGAGCCGCGAAATACCCGGCTGGCATTGCTGTAGCTCTGGCCGATCTCGAAGCCCTGGCCGCGGAAGAACTCATAGACCTGCATGAAGTCTGCGCCCTCCTCGACCATGTGGATGGCGCGGGTGCGGTTGGTCAACTTGCGCAGGCGGCTGGGATAGGAGGCAAAGGCAATCACCTCCATGAGGATCGCCAGGCCTTCCTGGGTCACCGTCGACGAGGGCGGGCCCTTGGCCAGGAAGGTGCAAATCGGCTGGTTCAAGCCATTGAGCGTGGTGCCGACATGCACCAGCCCCTCGTGGACCTCCAGCGCGCGCACGTCGCGGCTGTTGAACATGGCGTCGGCGCGCACCTTGATGTAGTCGGCGCCGGCCGCGGCGTCAGCGACGATGCCGTCGGACTCGAACACACGAATGGTGCTTTCGGCCTCACCGAACACCTTGTTCAGGCGGCGCTGGAGAATGTCCACCGCCTCCTTGGCAGTCAGGTTCTTCGGCTCGTCCTTCAGATCGCCCCGGCCATCGATGTTGTTCAGGTAGTCCGAGAGCATCAGGCCCAGGTCAGCCAGGGTCGGGTCGCCGGCATGGAAGGCATCGGAAGCGGCGCCATACAGCTCCTGGGAGATCAAGCCGAAGTCTTCGGTGCCGCGCGCTTCGAGCATGCGCACGACCATGCGGTACTCCTTGCACATGCGCCGCATGATCTGCCCGACCGGGTTGAACTGGCCGAGCTGGCGGGTGATATCCCGCTCGATGTTCTGGAACTCTGCTTTCAGTGCAGCAGAATCGAACGAAAGCGGCCGCGACTGGTAATAGGCTCGGTCCACCGCCGGTGGCTCCTTGCCTTTGGTCTTGAGAAAGCCCTGGCGGATGCTGTCATCCCACTTCACGGCATCGAGCACGCGAATCGGGGTTTGCGCGGCGACAATACGGTCGGACAACGCACGGATAGTCTGCTGGTACTCGTCCACACCCAATTCCTTGTATCGGCTATTACTTGCCAGCGCGCTGGAAGCGCGCCACTTCGACGAACAGATCGGAGTTGGCTGGATCGTCCAGGTAGGCCAGGACGCGCTCTGTGGGGCTGTCGATCAGCACACCGGGGCCATTGTCTTCTGGCACTTCGGTACTACGCCCGGTCAGTTCCTTTTTCTGTACAGCCTGCTGCACCTGATCGACATCGAGGTTGTAGATCACCAGGTCCTTGCCGTCCTGGCTGACCTCGAAACCGCCAATCAGGAAATTGCCCCCCAGCCGCTTGGGAACGCCGGCTGAGAGATACCAGCGGTTGCCGTGGCGGGCAACGGTGAAGGTGTACTCCTCAGCCGGCTTGCCTTGTGCGCGCGCCACCGCCTTGTAGGTGTTGCCCCCGGCGCGACTGATCGCCAGCTTCAGCGGCTGGCCCCAGGCATCCTTGCTGCTCCACTTGCCCAGCAGGGCCTTGGGCGCCGCCTGATTAGCGGGGAGTGGATCACCGAAGGTCACCAGACAACCGCCCAGCAGCAGGAATGACAACGTCAACAACACCACACGCCAGGCTTTCATCAGGTTCTCCTTGAAAAGTCGGTCGCTACCTAGGCCGAGGCCAGCACCAGGTGCAGGTACCGGGTAAGGATAGCGAGCATCTGCCCATCGGCTTGCGCATTCGCATCCATGAGCAGGCCCTGATATTCCATCTGCTCGATAATCGCCGTCAACATCTGGGCGTCCTGTTCCGGCTGACGCGAGCCGACCACCTGGAGCATCTGCCGCGCGCCGTGCAGAAGAATCTGCTCATGGGCGCGGACCAAGTCAGCCAAACGCGGGCACAACAGCGCCTCTTGGCGAAAAGCCTGCTCGGCCATGAGGAAGTCACGCCGGTTATGCAGTTGGCGGCTGACGTAATCGGCGGTCATGCGCGCCACTTCGTCGACCAGCCGCGCGCGTGATTGCGCGCTGCCATCACCCTGAGCCAGCAACTGGCGCAACACCACTTCGGTGTTGGACCAGAGCTTGGCCATGTAGGCGGCGCTGCGCTCGACGTACTGGGCGAAGGTGTCGGTGAGCAGGTCTTCGATGTCCTTGAAGTAATAGGTAGTGGCCGACAGCGGCACCCCAGCCTCGGCTGCCACCGCGCGGTGACGCACGCCGCGCACGCCATCGCGCACGACGATGCGCATGGCCGCGTCGAGAATCAGCTGGCGGCGCTGCTCGCTGCCCTGGCGGCTGGTCTTGCGCCCTTGGTACTGCACGCTCTCGGCGACAGCGCTGGCCACGCCGGCCGCGCCTTGTTGGGCGTTTGCTGGTGTCACGGTGGGTACCTCGTAAAGTTGAATGTTGTCTGTGCCGTCTCTGTCGGGGGGGCAAGCCCGCTCCCACGTAATCAACATCAGCAGCGAACTACGTGGGAGCGGGCTTGCCCCGCGATAGAGACGGCACAGGCACGCTAAGACTCAAGGCAAGAAAAAGCCGCCCAATAAGGCGGCTTGTTCAGATCACTCAGGCCTGCGGACGCATGTGCGGGAACAGGATCACATCGCGAATCGACGGTGAGTTGGTCAGCAGCATCACCAGACGGTCGATGCCGATACCTTCACCCGCAGTCGGCGGCATGCCGTACTCCAGCGCGCGCACGAAGTCGGCGTCGTAGTGCATGGCTTCGTCGTCACCGGCGTCTTTCTCGGCCACCTGGGCCAGGAAGCGCTCGGCCTGGTCTTCGGCATCGTTGAGCTCGGAGTAGGCGTTGGCGATCTCGCGACCACCGATGAACAGCTCGAAGCGGTCGGTGACGGCGGGGTTTTCGTCGTTGCGACGGGCCAGCGGCGAGACTTCGAACGGGTACTCGGTGATGAAGTGCGGCTGCTCCAGCTTGTGCTCGACCAGCTCTTCGAAAATCATCACCTGCAGCTTGCCCAGGCCTTCGTGGCCGAGCACCTTGGCACCGGCTTTCTTGGCGATCGCACGGGCCTTGTCGACATCTTGCAGGTCGGCGGCGGTGAGCTCTGGGTTGTACTTGAGGATCGAGTCGAATACCGACAGGCGCACGAACGGCTCGCCGAAGTGGAACACTTTGTCGCCGTACGGCACGTCAGTGCTGCCCAGCACCAGCTGCGCCAGCTCGCGGAACAGCTCTTCGGTGAGGTCCATGTTGTCGTTGTAGTCGGCATAGGCCTGGTAGAACTCGAGCATGGTGAACTCGGGGTTGTGCCGGGTCGAAACGCCTTCGTTACGGAAGTTGCGGTTGATCTCGAAGACCTTCTCGAAGCCACCGACCACCAGGCGCTTGAGGTACAGCTCAGGCGCGATGCGCAGGAACATGGCCATGTCCAGCGCATTGTGATGGGTCTCGAACGGCTTGGCCGCAGCACCACCAGGGATAGTCTGCAGCATCGGCGTTTCGACTTCGAGGAAGTCGCGCTCGATGAGGAACTTGCGGATGTGCGAAATCACCTGCGAACGCACACGGAAGGTGTGGCGGGTTTCTTCGTTGACCATCAGGTCGACGTAGCGCTGGCGATAGCGCTGCTCGGTGTCGGTCAGGCCGTGGTGCTTGTCCGGCAGCGGGCGCAGCGACTTGGTCAACAGGCGCACGTTGGTCATTTCGACGTACAGGTCGCCCTTGCCGGAACGGGCCAGGGTGCCTTCGGCGGCGATGATGTCGCCCAGGTCCCAGGTTTTCACGGCAGCCAGGGTTTCTTCAGGCAGGGTCTTACGGTTGACGTAGACCTGGATACGCCCGGTCATGTCCTGGATAACCATGAACGAGCCACGGTTGAGCATGATGCGACCGGCGACCTTGACCGGGATCGCTGCAGCTTCCAGCTCTTCCTTGGTCTTGTCGACGTATTGCTTCTGCAGGTCATTGCAGTAGCTGTCGCGGCGGAAGTCGTTGGGGAAGGCCTGACCCTTCGCACGTTCTGCGGCAAGTTTTTCCTTGCGCAGAGCGATCAGGGTGTTTTCTTCCTGTTGCAGGTCTTGCGCTTCGGTCTTCAGATCGCTCATGTCGTCATTCTTTCCATCAGGTATTCGTTGCCCTTTTCGGGCAGGGCGCGCGATGCCGGCAGGCGGCCAGGCATCGCGGCGGTGGTGTACGGCTTACAGCCCCTGCTTGAGGCTCGCCTCCAGGTACTGGTCGAGGTCGCCGTCGAGGACTTTCTGGCAGTCGCTGCGCTCGACGCCAGTTCGCAGGTCCTTGATGCGCGAGTCATCCAGTACGTAGGAGCGGATCTGGTGGCCCCAGCCGATGTCCGACTTGCTGTCTTCCAGTGCCTGCGAGGCGGCATTGCGCTTTTGCATCTCCAGCTCGTACAACTTGGCCCGCAGCATTTTCATGGCGGTGTCCTTGTTGGCGTGCTGAGAACGTTCGTTCTGACAGGCCACCACGGTGTTGGTCGGCACGTGGGTGATACGCACCGCCGAGTCGGTGGTGTTCACGTGCTGACCGCCGGCACCGGAGGAGCGGTAGGTGTCGATACGCAGGTCGGAAGGGTTGATCTCGATCTCGACCTTGTCGTCGATCTCAGGCGAGACGAACACCGCCGAGAACGAGGTGTGCCGACGGGCGCCGGAGTCGAACGGGCTCTTGCGCACCAGACGGTGCACGCCGATCTCGGTGCGCAGCCAGCCAAAGGCGTATTCGCCCTTGATATGCACGGTGGCACCTTTGATGCCAGCGACTTCGCCTTCGGACAGCTCGATGATGGTGGCGTCGAAACCGCGCTTGTCGGCCCAGCGCAGGTACATGCGCAGGAGGATGTTGGCCCAGTCCTGCGCTTCGGTACCGCCGGAGCCAGCCTGGATGTCCAGGTAGGCGTTGTTCATGTCCATCTCACCGCTGAACATGCGACGGAACTCAAGCTGGGCCAGGCTTTCTTCCAGGCTTTGCAGCTCGGTCACGACGTCGCTCACGGCGCCTTCGTCATTTTCCTCGACGGCCATGTCGAGCAGGTCCTGGCAGTCGGCCAGGCCGTTGGACATCTTGTCCAGGGTCTCGACCACCTGCGCCAGCATGGCACGCTCGCGGCCCAGGGCCTGGGCGTACTCGGGTTTGTTCCAGACGGCCGGGTCTTCCAGCTCGCGGTTGACTTCGATCAGGCGATCAGCTTTGTGATCGTAGTCAAAGATACCCCCGAATGGACTGGGAACGCTCGGTGAGGTCCTTGATGGTGTTCAGGATCGGTTGGATTTCCATGGGCAGGCTACTCGCGCGAATTCGGTGAAAAGCCGGTGAGTATAAACGAGTCTGTCCCATGGCGGCAGACCCGCCGGGCGGTGGGTTTGGCTTGCGTGCCGGTTTTTTCCAGCCCAGGTTGCAAGTGCCGACCCAATCCTGGGGCAATCAGGCGATGCCGACCTGATTGCGCCCACTGTTCTTGGCCAGATACAAGCCCTTGTCCGCCGCCGAGATCAACTGCCGGCAATGACTGCCAATGCTCGGGGTCAGGGTGGCCAGGCCGATGCTGACAGTCAGGTGCGCGTCAGTTTCAGGGGCGCAATGGGGAATATTCAGGCCACGCACGGTCTGACGCAGCTTCTCGGCGATCAGCCGCGCGCCGCCTGGGGAAGTATTGGGTAGCACCAGGGCGAACTCCTCGCCGCCATAGCGCGCCGGCAGGTCGGTCGGTCGCGAGCACGAGCCACGAATGGCCTCGGCCACCTGGCGCAGGGCTTCGTCTCCGGCCAAGTGGCCGAAACTGTCGTTGTATAGCTTGAAGTAGTCGACGTCGATCATCAGCAGCGATATCTGCTGCTGCTCGCGCATCGCCCGGCGCCACTCAAGCTCCAGGTATTCGTCGAAATGACGGCGGTTGGACAGCCCGGTCAGGCCATCGGAATTCATCAGCCGCTGCAGCATCAAATTGGTGTCGAGCAGTTGTTGCTGGCTGACGCGCAAGGCCCGATAGGCCTCGTCGCGCTGCAACAGGGTCAGGTAAGAGCGCGAGTGATAGCGAATCCGCGCCACCAACTCGATGGTATCGGGCAGCTTGACCAGGTAATCGTTGGCGCCGGCGGCGAATGCCGCGCTCTTGACCAGTGGATCTTCCTTGGTCGACAGGACGATGATTGGAATGTCCTGAGTGGCCGGGTTATTACGGTATTCGCGCACCAGGGTCAGGCCATCCAGGCCCGGCATGATCAGGTCCTGGAGAATCACCGTCGGCTTGATGCGCATCGCTTGGGCCACGGCCTGGTGCGGGTCGGCGCAGAAGTGAAAGTCGATGTTCTCTTCATGGGCCAGGCCACGGCGTACCGCTTCACCGATCATGGCCTGATCGTCGACCAGCAGGACCATCGCCGAATTCTCGTTGCTGGTCGTGAAACCTTCGATCGGTAGATCATTCATGCCTATTCACCAGGTCACTGCCGGCCAGGCGGCGTGGTTCAATACATATCGTCATTTCGAAAAAATTTCCATCAGTCGCCCGGCAATCCGCTCCAGAGGACGGATCTCCACCGCAGCGTCGATCGCCGCAGCCGCCTTGGGCATGCCGTACACCGCGCTGCTCTGCTGGTCCTGGGCGATGGTGAGAAAACCCTGCTGGCGCATCATCTTAAGCCCTTGGGCACCGTCGCGGCCCATGCCGGTGAGCAGCACGCCGACGGCATCGCCACTCCAGTAACGGGCCACGCTTTCAAAGAACACATCGATCGAAGGCCGGTAGATTTCGTCCACTGGGTCGGCAGTGTAGGCCAACTGGCCGCCCTTCATCAGGCGGATATGGTGATTGGTGCCGGCCAACAGCACCTGCCCAGGCTGTGGCGGTTCGCCTTCGCGAGCCAGGCGCACCACCAGCCCGCAGGCGCTGCTGAGCCATTCGGCCATGCCTGCGGCGAACACCTGATCGACATGCTGGACCAGCACGATCGCCGCGGGGAAGTTCTTCGGCAGGCCCTTGAGCAATATCTCCAGGGCAGCCGGGCCACCCGCCGACGAGCCGATCGCCACCAGCCCCAGCCGTTGGGACGCCTCGCGCAGCGGCGCGGCGACCGGCCGTGGCGTGCTGGCCCGTTGTTGGCCGATCAGCCAGCCAATATTGAGAATCTTGCGTAATAGCGGCGCGGCCGCCTCGCGGGCATCGCCTGCGCCCAAGGCCGGGGTGTCGACCACATCCAGGGCGCCGTGGCCCATGGCTTCGAACACCCGGTGCACGTTCTGCTTGCGATCGACCGTGACGATGACAATGGCGCATGGCGTTTCGGCCATGATCCGCCGAGTCGCCTCGACCCCGTCCATCACCGGCATGATCAGGTCCATCAGAATCAGGTCTGGGGTCTGCTCGGCGCAGCGCTGCACGGCTTCGGCGCCATTGGCCGCGACCCAGATCACCTGATGCGCGGGCTCAAAGGCCAATGCCCGGCGCAAGGCCTCCACGGCCATGGGCATGTCGTTGACGATGGCGATCTTCATCCCTGTGCACCTCCGATCAACTCGACCACTGCGTCCAGCAGAGCATCGTCATGGAAACTGGCCTTTGCCAAATAGTAGTCGGCCCCGGCATCTAGTCCACGCCGGCGATCTTCTTCGCGGTCCTTGTAGGACACCACCATGACCGGCAGCGATTGCAGGCGCTGGTCGCGGCGTACCAGGGTCACCAGCTCGATGCCATCCATGCGCGGCATGTCGATGTCGGTGATCAACAGGTCGAAGTCCTCCCCGCGCAGCGCGTTCCAGCCATCCATGCCATCGACAGCGACGGCCACGTCATAGCCGCGATTACCCAGCAGCTTGCGTTGCAGCTCACGCACGGTCAGCGAGTCGTCGACCACCAGCACGCGCTTGCGTGCCGCCCCTTTGAGTGGCTGGCCGCCACGCTCGATACGTTCCAGACGGCCCGTGGTGAGCAGCTTTTCCACCGAGCGCAGCAGATCCTCGACATCGACAATTAGCACCACCGAGCCGTCGTCGAGCAAGGCGCCAGCGGAAATGTCCTGGATCTTGCCCAGGCGCGGGTCGAGCGGCATCACTACCAGCACCCGCTCACCGATCAGCCGCTCCACTGCCACGCCATACAGCTGGTCACGCTCGCGGATCACCACCACGCGGATGCTGTCCTGCTCCCCCTGCCCTGCCGGGCGGTTGAGCAACTGACTGGCCGCAACCAGGCCAATATGGCGCTGTTCGTGCCAGAAGTGCTGTCGGCCTTCGATCTGCACAATGGCTTCGCTGGGCACATCCAGGGTACGTTCGATATGCGCCAGCGGGAACGCATAGGCCTCGCCGCCGACCTCGACCACCAGGCTGCGTACCACCGACAGGGTCAGCGGCACTTCGAGGTGGAAACAGCAACCTTGCCCAGCGACCTGGGTCAGTTCGATCGAGCCACGCAGCTCGCGAACCATGTGCTGCACAGCGTCCAGGCCGACCCCGCGCCCGGAGACTTCGGTGACCTTGTCGCGCAGGCTGAAACCGGGCAGGAACAGGAAGGTCAGCAGTTCGGCCTCGCTCATCTGCGCCACCGTCTCGGCCGGCGACAGGGCGCGCTCGACGATACTCTGGCGCAAGCGCTCCAGATCGATACCTGCGCCGTCGTCGCTGATTTCAACAATCAACAACCCGGCCTGGTGCGAGGCGCGCAAGCGAATCACACCGTCGCCCGGCTTGCCGGCCAGCAGGCGCCGTTCTGGCAACTCGATACCGTGGTCGACGGCGTTACGCAGCAGGTGGGTCAGCGGGGCTTCGAGTTTTTCCAGCACGTCGCGGTCGACCTGGGTCTTCTCGCCTTCGATCTGCAACTGCACCTGCTTGCCCAGCGAACGACCAAGGTCACGGACCATGCGGCTCTGCCCGGCCAGCACATCGGCGAAGGGGCGCATGCGGCACGCCAGCGCCGTGTCGTACAGGTTCTGCGCACGCTGGCTGGCCTGCCAGCCGAACTCATCCAGCTCGGCGGCCTGCTGCTGCAGGATCTGCTGGGTCTCGCCCAGCAGGCGCTGGGTTTGTGCCAAGGCGTCGAGCACTTCCGGGCTTTGGCCACTGCCTTCGAGCTCGGCCTTCAAGCCATCGAGGGCGCGCATACCCTGGCCATGCATGCGCTTGAGGCGCTGCAGGCTGGCTAAATAAGGTTTCAGACGCTGAGTTTCCACCAGCGATTTGCTCGACAGGTCGAGCAGGCTGTTCAATCGATCGGCGGTGACCCGCAGTACCCGCTCGCTGCCTTCGCTAGCGCGCTTGCCGGCTCTACGCGCAGTGGCGTCATCGCCTAGCGGTTCGGCGGCGAGCACGGCTGGCTCGATGGGCGGCGACGCTGCAGCAACCGGCTCGGCAGGCGCAGGCGCAACGGGTGCACTGACGTGGGCAAGCGCCGCGTTTGGATCGAGCAACATCGCCATTTGCACCAGGAAACCCGGCACCGCCGCCTCACCGGCAGGATCGCCGGGCGTGGCGATGTGCAATAGCAGGTCGGTGCCTTTGAGCAGCGCGTCGATGTGCTCCGGGCGTAGGCGCAGGCGGCCTTCCTGGGCGGCCACCAGGCAATCTTCCATGACATGGGCAACGCTGACTCCGGCATCGATCCCTACGATCCGCGCAGCGCCCTTGAGCGAATGGGCAGCGCGCATGCAGGCTTCGAGTTGATCGGCCTGGGTTGGATTACGCTCCAGCGCCATCAGGCCGGCACTGAGCACCTGAGTCTGGGCCTCGGCCTCCAGGGCGAACAGTTCGAGCAGCGAAGCGTCGCGCAGTTGCTCTGGGGTCATGACAGGCTCCGCTTCACGGCAGACAGTAGATGTTGCGCATCCAGCACCCTGACACTGCGCCCGCGCCACTGCAGCACCGCGGCAGTGAAGTGAGCGGCATCCTGGCCGTCGTTGAGGTGCTCGACATCCAGGCGATGAATGCCATCGATCTCGTCCACCGGCACCACCACCGAACCGCCTTCGGCAGCCAGGATCAGCATGCGTGGCATGACTCGCCCGCTGCGTTCCTGGGCCGGCAGCACTTCGATGCCGAGCAGATCGGCCAGCGACAGACACGGCACCAGCGCACCGCGCACGTTGGCCACGCCTTGCAAAACACGCGAGCGCTGGTGCGGCAGGGAGTGGACCGGCTGCAGTGGCGCGATTTCCGCCAAGCACGCCGTGGCCAGGGCCAGCCATTCTTCACCCAGGCGGAACAGCAGCAGTGAGCGGCCGAGGTTCTCCACCACTGGCGCGGCGTTATCAACCTGTTCGTCCTGCATCAAGGCATAGCGGTCGAGCAGACGGGTGGCGGCCGAGGCGTAGACCTCGCAGTTGCGGCAATGGATATGCCGCTCCAGCAGCGGGCATTGCTTGGTGCCGTGCACGCCAATGCGGTTCCAGCAATCGTCGATCTGCTCGTCGTCCTGGCGGACCAGCGGCATGTGGCTGGCAAAACTCATCGTTCAGACTCCCGTCCGACCCGGGCGGCTCGTTCTTGCAGGCGGCGAGCGCCTGCGATATCCCCTTGCGAGGCCAGCAAGGCCGCCAGGTGGATCAACGCCTCAGGATGCTGCGGCTCAAGGTACAAGGCCTTGCGGTAATGGATCAGCGCATCCTGGCTGTTGCCCTCGGTGTCGCTGAGCAAACCCAGCCAGTAATAGACCTGCGCGGTCGGCGCAAATAGCTGCAAGTAGCGCGCACAGTTGGCGCGGGCCTGCTCGCTGTCGCCAGCGTTGGCCTGACGGGCGATGGCCGCCAGTAAATCATCCTTGTCTTGCGCAGGTTGCGCAGCGCTGGGCGCAGCTACCGAACGCAACGGCCGTGGCGCAGGTGCAGGCGCTCGCGGGGCAGCCAACGGCGCCGGCTGCGCGCGGGCAACCGGCAGCGGTTTGCTCACCGCCAGCGCTGCACTTTCCTGCTGGCGAACATAGGCGAACGACTGGGCGATGCCCACGGGTCGCATGCCCAGCCGCGCCAGCAAACTGCCTTCAGCGGGGCCGATAAACAAGACGCCCTGGGCATGAGTCAATTGCTTGAGCACCTCGAACACCCGACGCTGGGTCGGCACATCGAAATAGATCAGCAAGTTGCGGCAAAACACGAAATCGTATTGCCCCTCGCGGCTCTTGAGCTGCGGATCGAGCACATTGCCCACCTGCAAGCGAACCTGCTGAGATACCCGCTCATCCAGCTGATGGCCTTCGTCACGCTCAGTGAAGTGCCGTTGGCGAAAAGCCAGGTCGCTGCCGCGGAACGAGTTTCGCCCGTAGACAGCCTGCTGCGCCTTGGCAACCGAGATGGGGCTGATATCGAGGCCATCGATGCCGAACGCCGAGGGGCTCATACCGCTGTCGAGCAGCGCCATGGAAATCGAGTAAGGCTCTTCACCGGTCGAACACGGCAGGCTGAGGATGCGCAGCGGCCTGGCTCCGGCCAGTTCGGCCAGGCGCTTATGCGCCAGGCCGACCAACGCAGCGAACGACTCCGGATAGCGGAAGAACCAGGTTTCCGGAACGATCACCGCCTCGATAAGGGCTTGCTGCTCCTCTGCCGACTGTTGCAAGCGTACCCAGTAATCGTCCAGACCGTTTGCCGCCAAGGCCGCGCAGCGCTGGCGCAAGGCACGCTCGACCATCGGCGCGCCAACCGACTCGACATCCAGGCCAATGCGCTCCTGCAAGAACCGGAAAAACCGCTGCTCGATCATGCCGGCTCCTGCCCTGGCTGCTCAGGAAACAACAGCCGACGCACTTCATCGGACAACAGGTCATCGAGTTGGATGCGCTGCAACAGGCCTTGGGCGTCCTGGCGTACCGGGCCCAGGTATGGCGCAGCAGCGTTGTCCAGGCCATAGGGGCGGAACTCGTCGGGCTGACAGCGCAAGGTATCGGTCGCCTGCTCCAGGATCAGGCCAAGGCGCAGGTCAGGGCGGCGGGCATCAGCCCGATAATGCACCACTACCAACCGCGTGCTGGTACGCAGCGGCGCAGGCATGACAAAGCTCAGGGCCGAGAGGTCGATCACCGGGATCAGCGCGCCTCTATGGGTGAGGATGCCCGCGACCCAAGCCGGCGCCTGGGCAATCGGCTTGAGCGGACGACGCGGCAGCACTTCGACCACCTCGCGCACATCGAGGGCAAAGCGTTGGTCCTGTATGCGAAACAACAGGTACAGGGCGCCCTTGGCGCTGGCGGCCTGTTCCTCGCGAGGGTGCAAGTCGTTCATGCTCGTCAGACTTTGAAGCGCGACACACCGCCACGCAGCCCGGCGGCCACCTGGCTCAACTCATCGATGGCAAAGCTAGCCTGGCGCAACGACTCAACCGTCTGCGTACTGGCATCGCTGAGCTGGGCCAGTGCCTGGTTGATCTGCTCGGCTCCCGTCGCCTGGGCCTGCATGCCGTCGTTGACCATCAGCACCCGCGGTGCCAAGGCCTGGACCTGGTGAATGATCTGGCTGAGCTGCTCACCGACCTGCTGCACCTCGAACATGCCGCGGCGCACTTCTTCGGAGAACTTGTCCATGCCCATGACCCCGGCCGAGACCGACGACTGGATCTCACGCACCATCTGCTCGATGTCATAGGTGGCTACAGCGGTTTGATCGGCCAGGCGGCGCACTTCGGTGGCGACCACGGCGAAACCACGGCCGTACTCACCGGCCTTTTCCGCCTCGATGGCGGCATTGAGCGACAGCAGGTTGGTCTGGTCGGCGACCTTGACGATGGTCACCACCACTTGGTTGATGTTGCTGGCTTTCTCGTTGAGGATTGCCAGTTTTGCATTGACCAGGTCGGCAGCGCCCATTACCTGATGCATGGTTTCTTCCATCCGCGCCAGCCCTTGCTGGCCGGAGCCAGCCAGGCTCGACGCCTGGTCGGCGGCCGAGGTGACTTCGGTCATGGTACGTACCAGGTCACGCGAGGTCGCGGCGATTTCCCGGGACGTCGCGCCGATTTCAGTAGTGGTCGCGGCGGTCTCGGTGGCGGTAGCTTGCTGCTGCTTGGAGGTAGCGGCGATTTCAGTGACCGAAGTGGTCACCTGCACCGACGAACGCTGGGCCTGGGACACCAGGTTGGCCAGCGCTTCGGCCATTTCATTGAAGCCGCTCTCGATGGCGCCGAACTCGTCCTTGCGGTCGAGGCTCAGGCGCATGCTCAGGTCGCCTGAACGCAGCTTGTCGAGGGCGTGGACAATCCGCTGCACGGGCGCCGTAATGGCACGCATCAGCAACAGTCCGCAGATCCCGGCAGCAATGATTGCCAGCACCAGCGAAACGATCATGCTGCCCTTGGCGGTGGCCACGGCGCTGACGATTTCGTTGGTGGCGGCGTCGGCCGACTCGCGATTGCGCTCGATCACCCCGTTGAGGTGCTTGCGCCCGGTCACCCACGCTGGCGTCAGGACTTCAGCGATCAGGCGTTCGGCTTCGGCGTAGTTTTTCTGCCGATAGGCTTCCAGTACCTGATCGACGGACTTGATGTACTCCTGCTCCAGGCGCACGAACTCATTGAAGCTGGCCTGGTCATCATCTGTGCGAATGGTCGCCTGGTAACTGGCCATGTGTTGCGTGAGGCGATCATCGAAGCTCTTGAACAGCTCCAGATCCGCCGAGGTCACTTCGCGGTGATCGGAGAGGCCGACCAACTGCTGGCTGGTGACATAGCTGTCGACCCAGGCACTGCGGATCATCGAGCTGTAGTAGACCCCAGGAATGCTGTCGGACCCTACCGCTTCTTCGCTGGTCGAGATCGCCACCAAGCGTGAGTAGGCGGCCACGATCATCAGCAACATGATGGCGATGATCACGGCGAAACTTGCCAGGATCCGTTGGCGCAAGGTCCAGTTGTTCACATTCAGCCCTCAAGAATTCAGTGCGAGCGGGGAAAAATCGCCGAAGTATAGCCCAGGCGGGTTTGCCGTTCGCAGCTCAATTGCAGAGGATTGGGGCTGGCGTGCCCGCACCGATGGCCAAATGCCTAACTATTGACCAGCAGCAAGCCTGACCTGGTTTTCCAGTTCCTGGCGCAAAGCCGGATCCAGGCGCAGCTGACGAGCCAGTTCGTCCAGGTAGGCGCGCTCCATGAAGTTTTCCTGATCGACCATCATCACGCTGGCCAAGTACATCTCGGCCGCCATTTCCGGGGTTTGCGCAGCGCGCGCCACTTCGGCCGGATCCAGCGGTTTGTTCAGCTCGGCATGCAGCCAGTGTTGCAGCTCACGATCGTTATCGAGACGGGTGAATTCGCCCTCGATCAGCTCACGCTCGCGCTCGTCGATATGGCCATCGGACTTGGCCGCTGCCACCAGTGCACGCAGCACCGCCTGGCTGTGTTGCTCGGCCTCGGCGGGCGGCAGCCGATCGAGCGTCTGTGGTTCGTGACGCTGGCCGGCGGCCTGGTTGGCCTGCCAGTTGCCATAGGCCTTGTAGGCCAACACGCCAAGCGCGGCCAGGCCACCGTAGGTGAGGACTTTGCCGCCATATTTGCGCGCGCTCTTGTTGCCCAGCAGCAGGCCCATGGCGCTGCCCGCCAGCGCGCCCCCACCGGCGCCAGACAGCAGATTGCCAAGGCCGCCAGCGCCCAAACCTGGCTTGTTGGAGGTGCCTTTGCCTGCTTGCTTGGCGAGCAGTTCCTGGCCGGACTTGAGCAGTTGATCGAGCAAACCCCGGGTGTTCATGCGCGAGTCTCCACGGTGCGAAAGGTAACGCCCAGAGTAAGGCTTGCCTGGCCGTTCGCCACGGGGGGATTTGCTTCCGGATGTTGCATACCCAGGCAAAAACACAACTAGACTCGACATCGCCGCTGCGCTGCACCGGCGATAACCGCACTACGCTTATAACGATCGCTTCACTGCTTTCTTGATGACTGCCCGCCCCTACATCCGAACAAGAGGGAACACCATGTCAGTGCACAAGACCGCATTGCTCAGCGCCCTGAGCAGCGCCCTGCTGGCCAGCGCCAGCCTGCAGGCCGCCGAGCCGCTCAAGGCTGTAGGTGCCGGTGAAGGACAACTCGATATCATTGCCTGGCCCGGCTACATCGAGCGTGGTGAAAGCGACAAAGCCTACGACTGGGTCACAGGTTTCGAGAAGGACACTGGCTGCAAGGTCAGCGTCAAGACGGCGGCCACCTCCGACGAGATGGTCAGCCTGATGACCAAAGGTGGCTACGATCTGGTCACCGCCTCCGGCGATGCTTCGCTGCGCCTGATCGCCGGCAAACGCGTGCAGCCGATCAATACCGCGCTGATCCCTAACTGGAAGAATCTGGACCCACGCCTGCAGAATGGCAGCTGGTACGTGGTCGACAAGCAGGTCTATGGCACGCCCTACCAGTGGGGGCCGAACGTGCTGCTGTACAACACCAACGTGTTCAAGCAGCCGCCGACCAGCTGGGCCGTCGTGTTCGAGCCGCAAGCGTTGCCCGATGGCAAGCCGAACAAAGGCCGGGTGCAGGCCTACGATGGGCCGATCTACATTGCCGACGCCGCCCTGTACCTGAAATCGACCCAGCCAGCGCTGGGCATCCAGGACCCCTACGAGCTGAACGAAAGCCAATACCAGGCGGTACTCGATCTGCTGCGCAAGCAACAACCGCTGGTGCACCGCTATTGGCACGATGCAACGGTGCAGATGAGCGACGTAAAGAACGAAGGCGTGGCCGCATCCAGCTCCTGGGGCTACATGGTCAACAGCCTGAAAGCCGATAACCAGCCGGTGGCCTCGACCATTCCCAAGGAAGGCGCCACCGGTTGGGCCGACACCACCATGCTGCACAGCCAGGCCAAGCACCCCAACTGCGCCTACAAATGGATGGATTGGTCACTGCAACCCAAGGTGCAGGGCGACGTGGCGGCGTGGTTCGGCTCGCTGCCGGCAGTACCGGCTGCTTGTACCGGCAGTGAACTGCTCGGCGCAGAAGGCTGCAAGACCAATGGTTTCGACAACTTCGACAAGATTGCCTTCTGGAAGACCCCGCAGGCTGCCGGCGGCAAATTTGTCCCCTATAGCCGGTGGACCCAGGACTACATCGCGATCATGGGTGGCCGCTAGGGCGGCGCAGCGTTTTGTTATCGGCGATCCTTGTAGGCGCGGGCTTGCCAGCGCCTACAAGGATCGCCTGCTGATGACCTCAGGAGTCGCCATGCCACTAGCCGTCCAGTTCACCCAGGTCTCGCGAACCTTCGCTGAGGTCAAGGCCGTCGACCAGGTCAGCATCGACATCGAAGACGGCGAGTTTTTCTCCATGCTCGGCCCCTCAGGCTCGGGCAAGACCACTTGCCTGCGCCTGATCGCCGGCTTCGAGCAGCCCAGTAGCGGCTCGATCCGCATTCATGGCATCGAAGCCGCGGGCGTGCCGCCCTATCAGCGTGATGTCAACACCGTGTTCCAGGACTATGCGCTGTTCCCGCACATGAACGTGCGCGACAACGTCGCTTATGGCCTGAAGGTCAAAGGCGTCGGTAAACAGCAACGCCACGCTCGCGCCGACGAAGCCCTGGCGATGGTGGCCCTGGAGGGCTACGGCCAACGCAAGCCCGCGCAGTTGTCTGGCGGCCAGCGCCAGCGCGTTGCCCTCGCTCGCGCCCTGGTCAATCGCCCGCGGGTACTGCTGCTCGATGAACCGCTAGGCGCTCTGGATCTGAAGTTGCGCGAACAAATGCAGGGCGAGCTGAAGAAGCTACAGCGCCAACTGGGCATTACCTTCATATTCGTCACCCACGACCAGACCGAAGCGCTGTCGATGTCCGATCGGGTCGCGGTGTTCAACCTCGGGCGGATCGAGCAAGTGGATAGCCCACGCAACTTGTACATGAAGCCGGCAA
Organism: Pseudomonas sp. BT-42-2; assembly: GCF_025847435.2. Lineage (NCBI taxonomy): Bacteria > Pseudomonadati > Pseudomonadota > Gammaproteobacteria > Pseudomonadales > Pseudomonadaceae > Pseudomonas > Pseudomonas sp. BT-42-2. Next base: position 5,465 of record NZ_JAOYTM010000014.1, on the reverse strand, counting down.
CCACCTTCGTTGCCGAGTTCGTCGGCACCTCCAACGTGTTGCGCGGCGCGCTGGCCGAGCAGCTAAACGGCAGCCCGACGCCCTTCTCCATCCGCCCTGAACACATTCGCCTGGATGAGCTGACCGCCGCCAGCCATGAGGTGCAGGTCAGCGGACTGCTGCACGATATTCAGTACCAAGGCAGCGCCACCCGCTACGAAGTGCAACTGGACAACGGCCAACTTCTAGCGGTGAGCCAGGCCAATGACCAGTGGCAGCAGCATCCACAGATCTGGCAGACCGGGCAGCGGGTACAGGTTCGTTGGCCACGGCAGGCGATGACGGCCCTCAAGGAAACCGTCCTCGTCGAGGGCCAGTAGCATGAACCTGGCGCTGGACAAGCAGCATCCACATGCCCTTCGGCGCTTGTCCGATGTGCTGTATCGACGGCCCAACCTGTATCTGTTGCTGCTGTTGACCCCGCCTCTGCTGTGGTTCGGCGCCGTCTACCTGGGCTCATTGCTCAACCTGCTCTGGCAGGGTTTCTACACCTTCGACGACTTCACCATGGCGGTGACGCCGGACCTGACCCTGGCCAACTTCGCCGCGCTGTTCAACCCGGCCAACCTCGACATCATCCTGCGCACCCTGGGCATGGCCGTGGCGGTGTCGCTGGCCAGCGCGGTGCTGGCCTTCCCCATCGCCTACTACATGGCGCGCTACACCAGCGGCAAGACCAAGGCGTTTTTCTATATCGCGGTGATGATGCCGATGTGGGCCAGCTACATCGTCAAGACTTATGCCTGGACCCTGTTGCTGGCCAAGGGCGGAGTGGCCCAATGGTTTGTCCAGCAGTTGCATCTGGATGGCCTGCTGCAGCTGGTGTTGAGCGTGCCTGGGGTGGGCGGCAGCACCCTGTCGACGTCACACCTGGGGCGCTTCATGGTGTTCGTGTACATCTGGCTGCCATTCATGATCCTGCCGATCCAGGCCTCGCTCGAGCGCCTGCCACCATCCTTGCTACAGGCCTCGGCGGATCTAGGCGCCAAGCCGCGACAGACCTTTACCCAAGTGATCCTGCCGCTGTCGGTACCCGGGATCGCCGCAGGCTCGATCTTTACCTTCTCGCTGACCCTGGGCGACTTCATCGTGCCGCAATTGATCGGCCCGCCGGGCTATTTCATTGGCAGCATGGTCTACGCCCAGCAAGGCGCCATCGGCAATATGCCGATGGCCGCCGCCTTCACCCTGGTGCCGATCGTGCTGATCGCGATCTACCTGGCGCTGGTCAAACGCCTGGGAGCCTTCGATGCACTCTGAAAAAGCCTCGCTGAGTCTACGCCTGGCGGCGTGGGGTGGATTGCTGTTCCTGCATTTTCCGATCCTGATCATTCTGCTCTACGCCTTCAATACCGAAGATTCAGCGTTCAGCTTCCCGCCACGCGGCTTCACCTTGAAGTGGTTCGCCGTGGCATTCTCGCGCCCGGATGTGCTCGAGGCGATCAAGCTGTCGGTGCAAGTGGCTTGCCTGGCGACAGTCATCGCGCTGGTGCTCGGCACCCTGGCCTCGGCGGCGCTGTACAAACGCAATTTCTTCGGCAAAGAAAGCATTTCGCTGCTGCTGATCCTGCCCATCGCCCTGCCCGGGATCATCACCGGTATCGCGCTGCTCTCGGCGTTCAAGAGCCTGGGCATCGAGCCGGGCATCTTCACCATCGTGGTGGGCCACGCGACCTTCTGCGTGGTGATCGTCTACAACAACGTCATCGCCCGCCTGCGGCGCACCTCGCAGAACCTGATCGAAGCGTCGATGGACCTGGGTGCCGACGGCTGGCAGACCTTTCGCTACATCATCCTGCCCAACCTGGGCTCGGCGCTGTTGGCCGGCGGCATGCTGGCGTTTGCCTTGTCATTCGACGAAATCATCGTCACCACCTTTACCGCCGGCCACGAACGCACCCTGCCGATCTGGCTGCTCAACCAACTCAGCCGCCCGCGTGATGTACCGGTGACCAACGTGGTCGCCATGCTGGTGATGCTGGTAACCATGCTGCCGATCCTCGGCGCCTATTACCTGACCCGCGGCGGCGAAAGCGTTGCGGGCAGCGGCAAATGACCTTGGAGGACTCATCCATGCAAACCCACATGCTGATCAACGGCCGCCTGGTAGCGGGCCAAGGCCCGACCTGGACCGTGCTCGACCCGGCCACCGGCAGCGCACTGGCGCAGATCAACGAGGCCACCGAGGCCCAGGTCGACAGCGCCGTGCGCGCCGCTGACAAAGCCTTCAGCGACTGGTCGCAGACCAGCCCCAAGGACCGCTCCCTGGCGCTGCTGGCCCTGGCCGATAGCATCGAGCAGCATGGCGAGGAGCTTGCCGGTCTTGAATCGCAGAACTGTGGCAAGCCGCTTGCCGCCGCGCTGAATGACGAAATCCCGGCGATCGTCGACGTGTTCCGCTTCTTTGCTGGCGCCGCCCGCTGCCTGGGCGGCTCGGCGGCAGGCGAATACCTGCCCGGGCATACCTCGATGGTGCGCCGCGACCCACTCGGCGTGGTCGCCTCGATCGCGCCGTGGAACTACCCGCTGATGATGCTGGCCTGGAAGATCGCCCCGGCCTTGGCCGCCGGCAACAGCGTGGTGCTCAAACCCTCCGAGCTCACCCCATTGACCGCCCTGCGCCTTGGCGAGCTGGCCCAGGACATCCTGCCCGCAGGGGTGCTGAACATTCTTTTCGGCCTTGGCCAGACCGTGGGCACACCACTGGTCAGCCACCCCAGGGTGCGGATGGTTTCGCTGACCGGCTCCATTCCCACCGGCGCGCACATCATCAGCGCTACTGCCGATAGCGTAAAACGCATGCACATGGAGCTGGGCGGAAAGGCCCCAGTGATCGTCTTCGATGACGCCGACCTGGACGCTGCCATCGAAGGCATTCGCACCTTTGGCTTCTACAACGCCGGGCAAGATTGCACCGCCGCGTGCCGGCTGTATGTGCAGGAGGGCATTTATGAGCGCTTCGTCGAACAACTCGGCCAAGCGGTGGCGAGCATCAAGCCAGGCTTGCAGAACGATGCCGACACCGAACTTGGCCCACTGATCAGCGCACTGCACCGCGACAAAGTGGCCGGCATCGTCCAACGCGCCATTGCCCAGCCGCACATCCGCCTGGTCACCGGCGGCAAATCGCTGCCTGGCGATGGCTTCTTCTTCGAGCCCACGGTGCTGGCCGATGCCCAGCAGGATGATGAGATCGTGCGCCAGGAAGTGTTCGGCCCGGTGGTCTCGGTCACCCGCTTCAGCGATGAGGCCCAGGCGCTGGCGTGGGCAAACGACTCCGAGTATGGCCTGGCATCTTCAGTCTGGACCCGCGACAGCGGCCGCGCCCACCGCCTTGCGGCGCGCTTGCAGTATGGCTGCACCTGGGTCAATACCCACTTCATGCTCGTCAGCGAAATGCCCCATGGCGGGCAGAAGCATTCTGGGTATGGCAAGGACATGTCGATGTATGGGCTGGAGGACTACACCTGCGTGCGGCATGTGATGTTCAAGCATTGATTCTGTAGGAGCGGGTTTACCCGCGAATGCGATGGGGAATTCACGATCGCACTCGCGGATAAACCCGTTCCTACAGAGGACGAGTTGAGCTTGATAGCTTCGTTCTCAATCCCTTAGATCCGACTCATGGATCGGATTCGCCCGACTGGTCGCACGCTGATATTGGGCAGGCCAAGTCGCCTTGTTGCCACCCAGATCGTCATCGGCATGCAGCGGCCAGTATGGATCGCGCAGCAGTTCACGGGCCAGGAAGATCACGTCAGCCTGGCCGGTGCGCAGGATGTGCTCGGCCTGGGCGGGTTCGGTGATCATGCCGACGGTACCAGTGGCGATTTCCGACTCTTTGCGCACGCGCTCGGCGAAGCGGGTCTGGTAGCCGGGGCCGGTAGGGATCTCGGCGTTGACCGAGGTACCGCCGGAAGAAACGTCGATCAGGTCTACCCCGATCACTCGCAGTCGGCGCGCCAGCTCCACGGTTTCGTCCGGGTTCCAACCGTCTTCCACCCAATCGGTGGCCGAAACCCGGACGAACAGCGGCAGCTCTTGCGGCCAGACCTTGCGTACGGCTTCGGTAACTTGCAGGGTCAGGCGGATGCGGTTTTCAAAGCAACTACCGTACTCATCACGGCGCTGATTACTCAGCGGTGAGAGGAATTGATGCAGCAGGTAGCCATGGGCGGCGTGGATCTCTACGACCTTGAAGCCCGCAGCCAGGGCGCGCTCAGCCGACTTGACGAAGGCAGCGACGACATCCTGGATCTCGTCCGTGCTCAACTCCCGTGGTGAGGTGTGTTCCGGGTCGAAGGCAATTTTGGACGGACCGACAGGCTGCCAGCCGCCGTCTTCGGGTTTTACGCTGCCATGTTTGCCGAGCCAGGGTCGGTGGGTGCTGGCCTTGCGGCCGGCGTGGGCCAGCTGGATACCTGGGACCGAACCTTGGGCGGTGATAAAGCGCGTGATCCGCTGTAGGGGCTGGATTTGTGCGTCATCCCAGAGGCCGAGGTCTTCAGCGGTTATGCGGCCATCGGCGGTGACCGCTACCGCTTCGGTGATCACCAGGCCGGCGCCGCCTACCGCGCGACTGCCCAAGTGGACCAGATGCCAGTCGTTGGCCAGGCCGTCAGTGGCGGAATACTGGCACATGGGCGAGACAGCGATGCGGTTGGGCAGCGTTAGCTGACGCAGGGTGTAAGGCTCAAGCAGCAGGCTCATGAGGGCACCTCCCAAGGACTCCAAATGGTTGACCGGCCCGGACACTCATGCGCGTCCTTGGCCCGATACCGGTTTCTTTGAGCCTAGACTAGATTCACTTGGGGTATGGGTTGGGAGGTTGGATTGTGGGCTTGGGCTTGGGCTTGGGCTTGGGCTTGGGCTTGGGCTTGGGCTTGGGCTTGGGCTTGGGCTTGGGCTTGGGCTTTTAGAGTTTTGAGCATATCCATTGGCGATGGCGACGCTGAGTCACCTTTCCGCCCTTACGGCGGGTCACTTTTGGTCGTGGCCAAAAGTAACCAAAAGCCGTGCGCTCCACCATCCGGCCCTCCGCTACGCTCCGGGTCCCCTCGCTTCGGTGCCTTCCGGGCCCGCGCGGCCTACGATTTGCTGCGCAAATCTACATCTCGCGCCTTCGGCTGCGCCGAAGGGTGCTACCGCACCTGGCCCTACAGACACCTACGCTCGGCCTCCTGAAGTCGCGAAGTTAGTGGCGGCGACTGGGCTGGCGTTATCTGGCGATAGTGGCAGGTGTGGTGGATAGTCGGACGCCATCGCGGGGCAAGCCCGCTCCCACGGGTACCGCCAGCCGGAAGTGCTGCGCGGTATCTGTGGCAGGTTTGGTGGATATTCCGGCCTCTTCGCGGGCAAGCCCGCTCCCACACGCTCACCGCCAGCCAGAAGAACGGCGCGGTACCTGTGGGAGCGGGCTTGCCCGC